>NZ_JADPKE010000046.1:0-1549 GCF_023073795.1 Bradyrhizobium sp. 159
CCTTCTGCCGATTGGCATCGGCCTTGATTAGGCTCGCATCGACTGCAAATCCTTCACCGCCGACCAGTCGTTCCTCGATGCAGCGCCGCAGCACGCTCTCGAACACGCGACGGAAGAGATCGCTCTGCCGGAAGCGGCCATGCCTGTTCTTGGAGAATGTCGAATGATCGGGCACCACCCCATCCAGACCGAGCCGGCAAAACCACCGGTAGGCCAAATTGAGGTGAACCTCATCGCACAGGCGCCGTTCCGATCGGATGCCGAAGCAGTAACCGATCACGAGCATCCGGATCATCAGTTCAGGATCGATCGAAGGTCGGCCGATGCTACTGTAGAAGGGTGCCGGGTCCTGCCTGATCTCTTGCAGATCGACAAACCTGTCGACCGATCTCAAGAGATGGTCGGCGGGAATATGCTTCTCGAGCGAGAACTCATAGAACAAAGCAGCCTGTTCGACTTGCCGATGCCCCATCATGATCTTCAGTCCTGCCAATTAGACAGACTGAATCACTGCTATCCTTGAGTCGCAACTGCCGCCTTTTTCAACAAAATCGGCCCATCAGCGAAGTAGCGGCGCACCTCGTCGAGTCCGCTTAGTGAGGCACGGCGGACTACATCTGCTCAGGTTGAGTCTTCACATTTTGACCCGAAGCCGAGCAAAGCTCCGGCCGTTGTCGCGTCGGCTGCTGAAGGTCTCTGAACGGCCCGCTTGGCCCGGCCTTCATGTCCAAAGGCCTCATCTGAGAACTGAAAGCAGTGAACCGCATTCGTTCCGAGCTGTGGAACCAATTCCACGCCGCTCTGTAATCTACCGGGGACGTGCAGCTAAGCGGAGACACAACGGTCGAACCATTAAGGTGTGCGCCACTAACCGTGGCGGGAGCCGAGATGCCATAACGCCGGCTGCGTCCGCCAAAATCCATCAACACACACCAACTTGGAGGATCAGGAATGTTGCAAGGAATGCGAAAATATTCGCTCGGCGCCGCAGCGGCAGCTGCTCTTTTTGTAATTCCAGTGTCGGCCTCTTCCCAATCAATTGAGGTTGGACCGGGAGGCGTCCGGATGGGAGGTGGGGAATGCGAGCAATTGCGGCGAGCTTGCGAAAACAAGGACGTGCTAGGTGAGCGGGGCGAAGGAAATTGCCGGAGATACCGGGAGACCTGCCAACGGCCAGTTCGGAGGGATGCGTGCGCCGAATTGCGACAAGCCTGCCTCAACAAGGACGAATTGGGCGAACGAGGCGAAGGAAATTGCCGCAGGTATCGCCAGACCTGCAGAGGACGCTTGTAAAGGGCGCTGTTTGTCGGTGTTGCATAGTGATCCGCCATCGCTCGACGCCGCTTCCGTGCACAGATCACCCGAAGGCCGCCTCAATCGGCGGCCTTCGTTCGTATCGGGCCAAGCCTGTGACGTCGCCTTCTGGCCCTTCGGCGAGTGTCGCGCGTCGTGGAAAACTGCCCCCTCAGCGTCACGAGGAATTGCCCCCTCCTCGGATAGCTGGGGAGAGAGTGAATGAAGCAGGAACGAATCACTGAAGGCTCGTCGT
>NZ_JADPKE010000085.1:0-280414 GCF_023073795.1 Bradyrhizobium sp. 159
CGAAGGTTGCGCTCACCGCCTGCATGCGCAAGCTGATTGTGATCCTCAACGTCATGATCGCGCGCGGAGAAAAATGGGACGCCGGCCGGTACGAAGTGAGCGGCCTCGCTCGGCTTCCGCCGAGCGAATGCCCAGCCTAAAGACCGTTGAGCGGGCGGGGTCAAGGCCGTCAGCCGCCGGAGGCGGGGGCGCGCAGCGCCAGCCTTGAGCCCGCTCGATCACCGGTCTACTTCAACACAGTTGCTCCCCGGGGAGCGATGCACTATTGCCCCCGTCGCCTTGCGGATGGCTGATGCCGCGGACCCGGTCGGGCCGCTCACATCACCGCAAGACTTGGCGCACAGACCCCGGGCGCCAGGACCACACGAGTTTGCCGTACGCAGGCTGCACCCGTCGTAGGCGCGCGGCGTTCGCTCACGGAGTGACCCACCCTGCAAACCATCGCGCGCGCGCTGCCCGCGTCCACCACGTCCCATCCCGCGTTCGTGACGATCGCGATCCGCCCCTCGGCCCGGGTTGGGGTGGCCGAAACACATGCGATAATTCCGAATTCTAGTAAAGCGAAATTATTTTGAATGAACGCATTGACCTTGGCCTCGTGTGTTTGCCCGTCAGGCAACGCAAGGGATGGTGTGGATATTCGACACCACGCCCGCCACAACCGCGCCACGAACACGTCTCCCCGCGGTCTAAAAATGCGCTACGATGACCTCAGCGCGCTCCAAGTCGCGCAGATTGATGAATGAGGAAACGACATGAGGATGACGATGGGAACGGCGATCGCCGGGGTGGCGGCGCTGGTGGTGGCGGGGATGGCTCTGACGGTGGCTCTTGAGCCGGTCTGGGCCCATGGGCCGACACGGCAGAAGGTGCGGGAATCCATCGAGATCAGCGCGCCGCCGGCCAAGGTCTGGGCGGCGATCGGCAATTTTCAGGACATGAGCTGGCTCCCGCCCGTCACCAAGACTGAGGGCCAGAAGGGCAACGAGATCGGCGCGACCCGGACGCTGACCCTAACCGGCGGCCCGACGGTCGAGGAGGAGCTCTACAAATACGAGCCCGACATGCTGAGCTATTCGTACCGGATCACCAAGGTCGACGTGAAGGTGCTGCCGGTGACCAATTATTCCTCGACCTTGACGGTGTCGCCTGCGCCGGATGGCAAGGCGAAGCTGGAATGGGCCGGCGCATTCTACCGTGGCTATCCCAACAACGATCCGCCACCGGAGCTGAGCGACGAAGCCGCGGTGAAGGCGGTGAGCGGGCTGTACAGGGCCGGGCTCGAGTCGCTCAAGAAGAAGATCGAGAGCGGTAGCTGATGGTGCGAGCGCTGGTCCTGGCGGCCTTGGCCGCCAGCCTTTGCGGTGCCGGTCTCCCGCGTGCGTCCGCCGACGAGGCGTTCGTCACCAACCAGCTCAGCGACGATCTGATGGTCGTGGACCTCGCCACTGCGCGCAGCGTTGCAACCATTCCGATCGGCGGCAAGCCGGCGGGCGTCGCCGTCAGCGCGGACGGACGCTTTGCCTATGTGACGAGCCCCGACGCCAAGGCGGTGACGGTGGTGGACGCCGCCGCACGGCAGGTTGCGGGTCGGATCGAGGTCGGCGGCGGGCCGCTCGGCATTGCCGTCGCGCCCGATGGCAAGACCGTCTATGTCGCCGACTGGTTTGCCGCCGCGGTGCGGGTGATCGATACGGCCTCGCGCAGCGTCATGGCCAGCATCGCGGTCGGCGCCTCACCATCGGGCCTTGCGGTAACGCCGGACGGCAAGCTGCTGCTCTCGGCAGACCGCGACGACGACAGCGTCTCTGTGGTGGATACGACGACGCGGCAGCGCAAAGCAATGATCAAGGTCGGCACGCGTCCGTTCGGCGTCACCATCGACGCCGCGGGCAAGCGCGCCTACACCGCCAATGTCGGATCCGACGACGTCTCCGTGATCGACATCACCGAAGGCCGCGAGATCGGCCGCGTGCCGGTCGGGATGCGGCCCTACGCGGTGGCGCTGACGCAAGGGCGCGGCTTCGTCACCGACCAGTATGGCGGCACCGTCAGCGTGTTCGATCTGGCGGCTCTGAAGCCAATGAAGCGCATCAATGTCGGCGATTATCCCGAAGGCATTGCCGCGACCGCCGACGGCAAGCGCATCATCGTCGCCTGCTGGGAGAGCAACTCGCTCAACATCATCGATGCCACTGATCTGAAGGTGATCGGCGAGATCAAGACCGGCGACGGCCCGCGCGCGTTCGGGGCGTTTTTGCGCAGGACGGAGTAGGGGATTGCGTAGGGTAGGTTACCCGGACCACGCGCGGGATGTCTCAACGAGTCATAGTGGAAGGCGTAACCAAGCCGCGAGCAACGGAGGATCGGAAGACCACAGCAGTGGGTTACGCTTCGCTAACCACCCTACGAGTCCCGCGGGTCCCGCACAACACACCCACAATCTCGTCCATCTGCTCAAACACGTGGTCCGGCTCCAGGGCCCGCAGCGCCGCCGGGGCCGCATAGCCCCAGCACACCGCACCGCAGGCAATGCCGACGTTGCGTGCCGCCTCGATGTCGCGGACCTCATCGCCGATTGAAATGACCTTACTAGGCTCGACACTCGCGCGCCGGATCACCCGGCGGAATTTTGCAGCCTTGCCGAACAGTGATGCAGAGCAATCGAAATGCGCGAACAGCGCCGCGGCCTCGCCGAGCTTCTCGCGCGCACTGGCTTCGCTGTCAGAGGTCACCAGCGCGAGTTGCACGCCGCTTCCGGCAAGCGCCTGCAGCATCGCCTCGACACCCGCAAACAGCGAAATCTCGCTAGCTGCCTCCGCCTTCAGCCGCCGCGCATGCCGCGCGATCGCCGGCAGCTTCCACAAGGGTACCTCGAGGTGGCTGAGGATCTCGCGGCTCGACGCATGCCGCAGCTCCTCGATGTCCTCATCCTTCACGCGGCGAAAGCCGAAGCGATCGGCGACGTCGTTGATGGTGCGCAGGAACCAGGGAAAGCTGTCGGCGAGCGTGCCGTCGAGATCGAAGATGACGAGGGAGTAGGGCATTGATCTCGCTGAGGTGCTTTGGTTCGCAGAGCCCTTTAGTCTGAACATAACCCTGCGGAAGAGATTTACGTTCATTTCACACAGCGCGCCCGTCACAAAGCGAGGGCCTTGGATCTTTGGATTGGCAAGGTCTCGCTGTAGGACGCTAGCTTCGGGCGGGTGTTGGGAACAATTTGGTGGGCTTGGTGGCGTCCGCCGCAATGGCAGGGCGGCGCAAGCGCTCCCCGGCCCATTCTACGAAGACCGCGCGCGCGGAGGAGTCACCAATGACTCGTGCCGGGATGAAAAACCCCTGTCTCGCATGGTACCAGAATGCGACCATGACTGGGCTGTCTTGAATCGTCGCAATCTCATCCCAAGACATCCGGCTCTCGGTGTTCGGACCTCTGGCGACGATCGAGAAGTCGTCAAAAATAACGTGCCATGTCTTCTGACTGAGACGATCCAACTCAAAGAGTTTCTCGAATATTTGGCGAGAAATCCAGCTCGAGACAAAATACATGTAGAGCTGTCCCACTACTAAGCACAGTATCGCGGCAAACACGGCGGGCGGCGTCAGCCATTCCTGACGTAAGGCGATATAGCTTGCCACGATCATGAAGGCATAAATGGTCAACGCCAAGGTCATTTGGCTACGCCAATCGATGAGGGCCTTCAGGTTGGCTTTCGCAAGTCTTCTGAAGAATCTATCTTCTTCTCTAGAAATTATGAATTCAAAGCTAAAGCTGGATGAGGCGGTTGCGTCGCTCAATCTAACCTCCTGCAGGCGAAGTCAGAAAAATATAGCATCAACCTTCAACTGAACCACAGATTGTTGCCCGAGGCGCCACTTGAGATGCGTCCTAACGAACGCGCGTCCGACTGGTCCGAGTCATTTCCGGGAAATTTGATCACGGCTGCGAGGCGGCGTCACTCCGCCGCCTCGCTCGTCCTCCCGCGCTTCGGCTTGCTTGCCTTCTTCAGCACCGGCTCCAGGAACTTGCCGGTATAGCTCCGCGGTGCCTTGGCGATGTCTTCCGGCGGGCCCCAGGCCACGATCTCGCCGCCGCCGTCCCCGCCTTCGGGGCCGAGATCGATGACCCAGTCGGCGGTCTTGATGACCTCGAGATTGTGCTCGATGACGACGACGGTGTTACCCTGTGCGACCAGCTCGTGCAGCACCTCCAGCAGCTTCTTGACGTCGTGGAAGTGCAGGCCGGTGGTGGGCTCGTCCAGGATGTACAGCGTGCGCCCGGTGGCGCGCTTCGACAGCTCTTTTGCCAGCTTGACGCGCTGGGCTTCGCCGCCGGACAGCGTGGTGGCCTGCTGGCCGACGTGGATGTAGTCGAGTCCGACGCGGTGCAGCGTGTTGAAGGTCTCGCGTACGCGCGGCACCGCCTTGAAGAACTCGGCGGCCTCCTCCACGGTCATGTCGAGCACGTCGGCGATGCTCTTGCCCTTGAACAGCACCTCCAGCGTCTCGCGATTGTAACGCTTGCCCTTGCAGACGTCGCAGGTGACGTAGACGTCGGGCAAAAAGTGCATCTCGATCTTGATGACGCCGTCGCCCTGGCAGGCCTCGCAGCGGCCGCCCTTGACGTTGAAGGAGAAGCGGCCGGGCTCGTAGCCGCGCGCTTTGGCCTCGGGCAGGCCGGCGAACCATTCGCGGATCGGCGTGAAGGCGCCGGTATAGGTCGCGGGATTCGAACGCGGGGTGCGGCCGATCGGCGACTGGTCGATGTCGATGATCTTATCGATGTGCTCGAGGCCCTCGATGCGGTCGTGCGGCGCTGCGCCTTCGCTGGCATTGTTCAGCTTGCGGGCGATGGCACGATAGAGCGTGTCGATCAGCAGCGTCGACTTGCCGCCGCCGGAGACGCCGGTCACGCACGTGAACAGGCCGAGCGGAATCTCGGCAGTGACGTTCTTGAGGTTATTGCCGCGCGCATTGACTACCTTGATGGTGCGGCGATGGTTCGGTGGGCGCCGCTCCGGCACCTCGACTTCGAGCTCGCCGGTCAGGTACTTGCCAGTCAGCGATTTCGGATTGCGCATGATCTCCGCGGGCGTGCCCTCGGCGACGATGTGGCCGCCGTGCATGCCGGCGCCGGGGCCGATGTCGAGCACGTAATCGGCCAGCCGGATCGCGTCCTCGTCATGCTCGACCACGACCACGGTGTTGCCGAGGTCGCGCAGGCGCTTGAGCGTATCGAGCAGACGGGCGTTGTCGCGCTGGTGCAGCCCGATCGAGGGCTCGTCGAGCACGTAGAGCACGCCGGTCAGGCCCGAGCCGATCTGCGAAGCCAGGCGGATGCGCTGGCTCTCGCCGCCGGACAGCGTGCCGGAGGAGCGGGACAAAGTGAGATAGTTGAGGCCGACGTCGAGCAGGAAGGTGAGGCGCTCGCGAATTTCCTTCAGGATGCGCCCGGCGATCTCGTTCTGCTGCGCGTTGAGCGCATCAGGCACGGTCTCGAACCATTCGCCGGCCTTCCTGACCGACAGCTCCGAGATCTCGCCGATATGCTTGCCGCCGATCTTGACGCAGAGCGCCTCGGGCTTGAGCCGAAACCCGTGGCACGCCTCGCAGGGGACGTCATGGAAATATTTCGCCAGCTCCTCGCGCGCCCACTCGCTCTCGGTCTCGCGATAGCGGCGGTTGATGTTGGTGATGACGCCCTCGAACGGTTTTTTGGTGTCGTAGGAGCGCACGCCGTCTTCATAGGAGAACTTGATCTCATCCTCGCCGGAGCCGTAGAGAAGCGCGTTTTGCGTCTTCTTGGGCAGGTCCTTCCACTTGGTGTCGAGCGTGAACTTGTAGTGCTTGCCGAGCGCGTTCAGCGTCTGCACGTAATAGGGCGATGATGACTTGGCCCAGGGCGCGATCGCACCCTTGCGCAGCGTCAGATCCTTCTCGGGGATGACGAGATCCTCGTCGACATGCTGCTCGACGCCGAGCCCGCCGCAGGCGGGGCAGGCGCCGTAGGGATTGTTGAAGGAAAAGAGTCTCGGCTCGACCTCGGGGATGGTGAAGCCGGAGACCGGGCAGGCGAATTTTTCCGAGAACAGGATGCGCTCGGGCCCGCTCTTGTCGTGGATCTTCGCGGTCTTTTTTTTCTCTTCCGCGGGTGCGGCCGCCGGCGCGTCGGCGAATTCGACGACGGCAAGGCCTTCGGCGAGCTTCAGCGCGGTCTCAAAGCTCTCGGCGAGACGCTGGCCGATGTCGGCGCGCACCACGATCCGGTCGACCACGACGTCGATGTCGTGCGGGAATTTCTTGTCGAGCGTCGGCGCCTCCGCCAGCTCGTAGAAGGTGCCGTCGATCTTGACGCGCTGAAAACCCTTCTTGAGCCATTCGGCGAGCTCTTTGCGGTACTCGCCCTTGCGGCCGCGCACGACCGGAGCGAGCAGATAGAGGCGCGTGCCTTCCGGCAACGCCAGCACGCGGTCGACCATCTGCGAGACGGTCTGGCTCTCGATCGGCAGGCCGGTGGCCGGCGAATAGGGCACGCCGACCCGCGCCCAGAGCAGGCGCATGTAGTCGTAGATCTCAGTGACGGTGCCGACCGTGGAGCGCGGATTCTTCGAGGTCGTCTTCTGCTCGATCGAGATCGCCGGCGATAGCCCGTCGATCTGATCGACGTCGGGCTTCTGCATCATCTCGAGGAATTGGCGCGCATAGGCCGACAGCGATTCGACGTAGCGGCGCTGGCCTTCGGCGTAGATGGTGTCGAAGGCGAGTGAGGATTTGCCGGAGCCCGACAGCCCCGTGAACACCACCAGCTTGTCGCGGGGAATCTCGACGTCGATGTTCTTGAGGTTGTGCTCGCGCGCGCCACGGATCGTAATCGCGCGCAGGCTTGAGCCCGCGTTCTGTTGTTGGCGCTTGGCCTTGATCACTTCGTCCATCCCGCTGGTCCTCAAGGAATCCCAAAGACGCGCGATCGCGCCAATGTAAAAGGCGCGCTTCGCCCGGAACCGGGATCGGCGCCGATGGGTATGTCAGCGAACGTAGGAAGAACGCGAGCGGATTTCCAGTGGCACGTGCGAATCGTCAACGGATTGTTGGCGGGCTGGCGGCATCTGGCAGCAGCAGGCGCGAGCGGAACTGCGCGGAACGACCCGTAAACAAAAAGGCCGGCGCGAGGCCGGCCTTTCGTGACGATGTGACGTCGATAGTGATCAGTACTCAGCTCAGTACTTGGCGACCACCGGGCCCCCGAAGTGATAGTTCACGCCGACCTGCACGGTGTGGAAGTTGATCGTGCCGGAGGCCAGCGGAGCGCCAAGGTTAGAGAAGTAGTTCTCGCTGCCGAGGCTGCGATAGAGGTACTCGCCCTTGACCGACCACTGCGGAGCGAAGAAAGCTTCGACGCCCGCACCGACGGTCCAGCCGGAATGCCACTTGCTGTCGGAGACGCTCACGCCGAGGGCGCTGACGGTGATCTTGTTGTCGATCCAGGCGTAGCCGCCGGTGCCGTAGAACAGGACGTTGTTGACGGCCCAGCCGATTCGGCCGCGCACGGTGCCGAGCGCATCGGTCTTGGAGGCGACAGTGATGCCAAGAGCGGTCGCCGAAGCGCTCACGTCAGCCCAGGCGCCATCCGCCTCGATGCCGAACACGACGTTGCCGGTCTGCCAGTTGTAGCCGGCGGTGCCACCGACGAAGCCACCCTGCATCCGCGGGTCGGACGCGTTTTCCCAAGCGCCGCCGCCGACGACGCCGAGGTAGAAGCCGGTCCAGTTGTAGACAGCGGCCGGAGCGATCGGGGCCTTGATATAGGGGCGCGCTGCGAGGTCAGCGGCTGAAGCCGGAGCAGCGAGAGCGAACAAGCAGGCCGAAGCCAACAAAACCTTTTTCATTTTCAACTAATCCCAGTCCCAGTTTCTGTTGTCGCCTTCCATGCCGAAGGCAGCGGACTCAACGGCCCAACTAATGCCGTGCTTACACCACTAAAGCCGCAAGTTGTGTCTCCGAAAAGCCACAACAGCCACAAAACGTCTTGATCACTGACTTATCCGACCGTCTGCTTTGGATAAAACGAAAAAGGCCGGCACGAGGCCGGCCTTTAATCGTTGAACGAAATCAGAGCGATCAGTACCTCGCGACCAGCGGGCCGCCAAAGCGGTAATTCAGCCGGACGAGACCGATGTCGACATCTTGGCCAATTCGGTCGCTCCCGAACACAACGCCCGCCGGCGTGGTAAAGCCGATCGTGCGGTGGCCGAGGAAAATGTGGTCGTATTCGACGCCGACCGACCAGTTTGGTGCGAATCCGAATTCCAGACCGGCACCCACCGTACCACCCCAGCGGGTTTCACGTGCCGATGCCAGCAGCGTGCCAGCGCCCGGAGTGCCTGCGGCGGCATAGACGTCGTACTTGTCCCCGACCACAGCGGCGCCGCCCTTCACATAGAACAGCACATTGTTCCAGGCATAGCCGACCTGGCCAGTGATCAGGCCAAAACTGTCGATGCGAGAGCGGTTACGATCACCGGTGACCAAAGCGGTGCCAGGGAAGAGGGTGCTCACGTTGTCGCCAGAAAAGTCAGCCCAGTTGCCCTGGCCCTCGAAGCCGAACACCCAATTGGTCGACTGCCAGCGATAGCCAATCTGGCCACCGACCGTGCCGCCCGTCGCGTTGTGGCAGCCTTCGCCAACCAGAGTGCCGGTAACAGGCGTCACAAAATCCCAGCACTTGTGGCTCGAACCACCGCCGCCGTTGATACCGATGTAGAAGCCGCTCCAGTCGTAGATCGCGGCAACGGCAGGAGCCGGAGCCTTGGTGTATGGGCGCGCAGCGAGATCTGCCGCGCTTGCGGGAGCCGAGAGGCCCAGCGCCATTGCACCGATTGCACTAAACAGAATCCTATTCATTGCAGTCTCCCCAGTTTCGACCGCTTCTCGAACTCCCCGAAGCGGCTAATTAAGGCGCGACGCCCATATGAACTAATTCCGAGGCAACCCTAGCCTACGAAACCGGCAAAGTCCGTCTCCGAAATGCCACACTCGCGGACCGATTGAGCCAAGCGCAACTTGATGAATGTTAAGCGGTTCCGCCTTTCGCGGGAACCCAAAAAAGTTCCATCGAGCGGCTGCCTTCATCACCACCATCGATGTCCGCCTCGGATTGTCTCAAAGAACAAATCTGGAACGAAGCCAATGGCGGTGCTATATGTGGGGATAACCCGAGGGGTGATGGGCTGAGCGGCGCCCGCAAGCGTATAGGGTCGCCTCAACGGGCGGCGGAGGAACGCACAGAGCGGACTCGGCCTTTGAAATTCAGTGGCATTGGAGTGGAGAGCGGCGATGGCGGGAAGCGTCAACAAGGTCATTCTGGTTGGAAATCTCGGCAAGGATCCCGAAATCCGCCGCACCCAGGACGGGCGACCGATTGCCAATTTGAGCATCGCCACCTCTGAGACCTGGCGCGACAAGAACACCGGCGAGCGCAAGGAAAAGACCGAATGGCATCGCGTCGTGATCTTCAATGAAGGGCTGTGCAAGGTCGCCGAGCAGTACCTGAAGAAGGGCGCCAAGGTTTACATCGAGGGCGCGCTCCAGACCCGCAAATGGACTGACCAGAGCGGCGTCGAGAAGTACTCGACCGAAGTCGTGCTCCAGGGCTTCAACTCGACCCTGACGATGCTCGACGGTCGCGGCGGAGGCAGTGGCAGCTTCGGCGACGAACCCAGCGGCGACTTCGGCTCGTCCGGTCCCGTAAGCAGCGCGCCTCGCCGTCCCGTTGCCGCTGGCGGTGCCCGCAACAGCGACATGGACGACGATATCCCGTTCTGAGAACACGGATCACGCGGCCGAGGCGCATTGCCCGATCGGGCTCCGCCTGGTGTGTCGTGTCAGCAATTCCTGTTCATCGGCGGGGTGGGCTCGGATTTTCCGGGCCCGCTTCATGTTTGACGTGAGCTTGGATTGCGCCATGGCAAATATTCTGAAAGGGCACTCGCAGCGCGATCTTCAGGCGATGGAGGCCATTTCGGAAGGCCGATTTCGCGCCTCTCGGGAGCAGGGCTCTGAAGGGCTTAAGTTGTTGGAAAAATAGGCGGAAAAATCGCTTGCCCTGACCTTCGCGAGGGTAGTTATCGCGGCCCCGATGCGCTATATGATTCCCAGATAAAACCTCACCGGATTTCCCCTTGGCTGACGACGATAACAAGCCCGGCAACCAGCCGGCGCAACCCTCGGACATTCGCCCCGTCTCCATCCTCGACGAGATGAAGAAGTCCTACCTCGATTACGCCATGAGCGTGATCGTGTCGCGCGCGCTGCCCGACGCGCGCGACGGCCTGAAGCCGGTGCATCGCCGCATCCTGTTCTCGATGAACGAGGAAGGCTATACGCCGGACAAGAAGCACAAGAAGTCGGCCGGTATCGTCGGCGACGTCATGGGCCAATACCATCCGCATGGTGACCAGGCGATCTACGACGCGCTGGTGCGCATGGCGCAGCCTTTTTCGATGCGCGAATTGCTGGTGGACGGGCAGGGCAATTTCGGCTCGGTCGACGGCGATCCGCCAGCGGCGATGCGCTACACCGAGTCGCGCCTAACCAAGATCGCGCTGAAGCTGCTCGACGACATCGACAACGAGACCGTCGACTTTCAGGACAATTACGACGGCTCGAGCAAAGAACCGGTGGTTCTGCCGGCACGGTTCCCTAACCTGCTGGTCAACGGCGCCGGCGGCATCGCCGTCGGCATGGCCACCAACATTCCGCCGCACAATCTCGGCGAGGTCATCGACGCCTGCCTAGCGTTGATCGACAATCCTTCGCTCACCATCGACGAGCTCAACAACATCATCCCGGGCCCGGACTTTCCGACCGGCGGCATCATTCTCGGCCGCCAGGGCATCCGCAGCGCCTACCATCTCGGCCGTGGCTCCATCGTGATGCGTGGCAAGGTCGCCTTCGAGACGATCCGGAAGGAGCGCGAGGCGATCGTCATCACCGAGATCCCGTATCAGGTGAATAAGGCGACGATGGTCGAGCGCATCGCCGAGCTCTACAAGGAAAAGAAGATCGAGGGCATCTCCGACCTGCGCGACGAGTCCGACCGCGATGGCTACCGCGTCGTCGTCGAGCTCAAGCGTGATGCCATGCCCGACGTGGTGCTGAATCAGCTCTACAAGTTCACGCCGCTCCAGACCAGCTTCGGCGTCAACGCCGTCGCGCTCGATTCCGGCCGTCCGCAGACGATGAACCTGAAGGACATGCTGACGATCTTCGTCGGCTTCCGGGAGCAGGTCGTCACGCGCCGGACCAAGTACAAGCTGCGCAAGGCGCGCGAGCGCGCGCATGAGCAGGTCGGCCTCGCCATCGCGGTCGCCAACATCGACGAGATCATCAAGGTGATCCGCACCTCGCCGACGCCAGCGGCTGCGCGCGACACCCTGATGACGCGGGACTGGCCGGCGCGCGACGTCGAGGACATCATTACGCTGATCGACGATCCGCGCCACCGCATCAACGAGGACGGCACCATCCGCCTGTCGCTGGATCAGGCCAAGGCCATTCTGGAATTGCGTCTGGCGCGGCTCACTGCGCTTGGCCGCGACGAGATCGGCGACGAGCTGTCAAAACTTGCCGGCGAGATCGGCGACTATCTCGAGATCCTGCGCTCGCGCGCCCGTATCCTCGACATCATCAGGACCGAGCTTGCCGAGGTGAAGGCCGAGTTCGCCACGCCGCGCCGCACCGTGATCATGGAGCAGGAAGGCGAGGTCGAGGACGAGGACCTGATCCAGCGCGAGGACATGGTCGTCACCGTCTCCCACGCCGGCTACGTCAAGCGCGTGCCGCTGTCGGCCTACCGGGCGCAGCGCCGCGGCGGCAAGGGCCGTGCCGGCATGCAGACCCGCGACGAGGATTTCGTCAGCCGCCTGTTCGTCGCCTCTACGCACACGCCGGTGCTGTTCTTCTCCTCACGCGGCCAGGTCTACAAGGAAAAGGTCTGGCGCCTGCCGATGGCTGCGCCGAACGCGCGCGGCAAGGCGCTGATCAACATCCTGCCATTGGAGCAGGGCGAGCGCATCACCACCATCATGCCGCTGCCCGAGGATGAATCGACCTGGGGCAATCTCGACGTGATGTTCGCCACCACAGGCGGCAACGTGCGGCGCAACAAGCTGTCCGACTTCGTCGATGTCCGCCGCTCCGGCATCATCGCCATGAAGCTCGACGACAACGAGGCGATCGTCGACGTGCAGATCTGCACTGAGCGCGACGACGTGCTGCTGACCGCCGCTGGCGGCCAGTGCATCCGTTTTCCCGTCACCGATGTGCGCGTGTTCACCGGGCGCACCTCGATGGGCGTGCGCGGTATTGCGCTTGGTGAGGGCGACAAGGTGATTTCGCTGGCGATCCTGCGCCATGTCGAGACCACATCGGACGAGCGCTCGGCGTACCTGAAAATGCGCCGTGCGGTCGCCGGCGAAGCCGCGACTGAGGAGACCGCCGCGGACGGAGAGGCCGAGGAGACCTCCGGCAGCTTCCAGCTTGCCCAGGAGCGTTACGCCGAGATGTCGGCGCAGGAGCAGGTCGTGCTCACCGTCTCGGTCAATGGCTATGGCAAGCGCACCTCGTCCTACGAGTACCGCACCACGGGACGCGGCGGCAAAGGCATCGTCGCCATGAGCGTCAACAACCGCAACGGCAACCTCGTGGCCTCATTCCCGGTGGAAGATGCCGACCAGATCATGCTGGTCACCGACAAGGGCCAGCTGATCCGCTGCCCGGTCGAGGGCATCCGCATCGCCGGCCGCTCGACCCAGGGCGTGATCGTGTTCGACACCGCCGAGGACGAGCACGTCGTCTCGGTCGAGCACATCACGGAAGAGGCGGAGAGCAACGGCGCGAATGGGGAGTAACGTGTAGCGCAGATGGAGCAGGAAGTCGGTGCCAAGCGCCGGCCAAAGGCACAATCCGGGACCGCATGTTGCCGAACGTTCGGAATCGCGGATTACGCTTGCACCCCATCCGGACTGCGCATTTGCGCGCTAAATCTCCAGCTCGGTCCCGAACTCCACCACCTGCTTGGTCGGCACGCCGAAGAACGCGGCCGAGCGTTCGGCATTGCGCTGGAGGAAAGCGAACACGCTTTCGCGCCAGACCCACATGCCCGGCACGTCCTCGCGCGGGATGATGGTCTCGCGGCCGACATAGTAGGTGACGTCGGAGAGATCGATGCCGGGCAGCTTGCCCAGGCGCCCGACGAACCCCAATCCTTCATAGATCGTCGGGTTCTGCATGAAGCCGTAATGCAGGATCACGCGGGTGATGCCGGGAATGATCTCGATCACCTCGGCCCGTTCTTGGTCGGGAATGTGCGGGGACTCCTCGATCAGCACGGTGACGAGCAGCACGCGTTCGTGCAGCACGCGGTTGTGCTTGACGAACTGGGTCAGCGCCAGCGGCACGCCGCGCGGCGCGGAGGCCAGGAACACGGCAGTCCCCGGCAGCCTGGCGCGGCATTTGTTGACCGCGGTCTCGATCAGGTCTTCCTCCGGCTGGCGCAGCTTCGCCCGCGCCGCCTCGACCAGCTTCACGCCGGCGCGCCAGGTCAGCATCAGGAAGGCGACGAGGCCGGCGAGCAGCAGGGGAAACCAGCCGCCCTCGAACAGCTTGATCGAATTGGCGGAGAAGAAGATCACGTCGATCACGAAGAAGGTGCCGTTCACGGCCACCACGAGCCAGGGCGAATATCCCCATTGGATCGCCACCAGGGCCGCGAGCAGCGTGGTGATTGCCATCAGCAGCGACACCGCGATGCCGTAGGCGCCGGCGAGCGCGTCCGACGTCCCGAAGCTCAGGACCGCTCCCAACGTTGCGGCGGCCAGCAACCAGTTCACCAGCGGCACGTAGATCTGGCCGATTGCAGCGCTCGTGGTGTGGCGGATAAGCATGCGCGGCAGGAAGCCGAGCTGGATCGACTGCTGGGTCAGCGAGAACACGCCGGAGATGATCGCCTGCGAGGCGATCACGGTCGCAACCGCGGAGAAGGCCACCAGCGGATAGTGCAGGGCGTCGGGGCAGAGCTGGAAAAACGGATTCTCGATCATGGCGGGATCGGTGATCAGGAGCGCGGCCTGACCGAAATAGTTCAGCACCAGCGCGGGCAGGCAGATTGCGAACCAGGCGAGCCGGATCGGGAAGCGGCCGAAATGCCCCATGTCGGCGTACATGGCTTCGCCCCCGGTCACCGCGAGGAAAGCGGCGCCGAGGATTCCGAAGGAGATATGGAAATCCTGGTGGATCAGGAAGTCGAAGGCATAGAGCGGGCTCAGCGCCGCCAGCACCGCGGGCGCCTTGACAATGCCGTAGATGCCAAGCGCGGCAAGCACGACGAACCAGGCCAGCATCACCGGGCCGAAGATGCGGCCGATGAAGCCGGTGCCCTGCTTCTGCATCATGAACAGGCCGATCAGGATCGCGATGGTGACGGGCACGACGACGGGCGCAAGCGAGGGGGCGTCGACCTTGAGGCCTTCGATGGCGCTGAGCACGGAGATCGCGGGGGTGATCGCGCCGTCGCCATAGAGCAGGGCGGCGCCGACGAGGCCGACGACCAGCAGATGCGCCCGCCAGGTGCCAGGCTGGGCATTGCGGGCGTGCAGCAGCGCTAGCAGCGCGACGATCCCGCCTTCGCCGCGATTGTCCGCGCGCAGGATCAACAACGCATATTTGAGCGAAATGATGAGCAGCAGTGCCCAGAGGATCAGTGAGGCAACCCCCAGGACAGCATCGTGGCTTAACGTGCCGCCATGGGCAGCCGCCTTGGCGGCTTCCTTCAGGGCGTAGAGGGGACTGGTGCCGATATCGCCATAGACCACCCCAAGGGCGCCCATGGTCATAGCAAGCGGCAGCGGATCGGGATGATGGCCGGAAGCGACTGCGGGCGTACTGGACAATGGCGACCCCCGATGGGAATCGCGCCCGACGGATCATTCCGGCGGGCGCGAGCATCAGGCAGTCTGCGACGAGACGTTGCAAATATCCATGGGGTTTGTATTGGGTCGGTCTATAGCGGGCTAGCGCATGATCCCGAAAAGTGCCCAGCGGTTTTTCGAAAAGATCATGCTCAAACAACAACCTAACGCGCGATGACGATTCATCCTGATCTCATCGCGCTTTGGCTGACGTGAAACTGACAGGTCCGACTAAGGGGTCCGATCGGCGGTCACGAGGCGTGCCTCACGGACATTGGCCTTGGTGCCGGCGCGGCGCAGGCACGAGGCTTCGAAGTTCGGCCAGGCCTGCTGCGAGCAGTCCTTGCCGATGCTGCGGATGTCGAGCCGGTCGCTCTTGGCCAGCGGCTGCGGCACGCTGGCTTCGACGGTCGGGGCGAAGCCGGGCAGCAGGGTGAGGGCGGCGGCAGCACATGCTGAGATGGCGATCGCCGAAAGAGCCTTGATCATTGACAGTCCCCTGTGATGCGGCCGCTGCGCCTTGTGTGCGGCCCGTCATTCGTTGGCCGGATTGGTAACCATGGCCAGTTTCCAGACGTCTTCGCCGGAGCGGGAAATGGTTTCGTTGATGCGCCCTTTGTTTCGTGGCCGCCCCCAGGACGAAACAATTCGAGGGATTCCGACATGGTTTTGCGGAAAGAACGGCAGGGAACCCGCCCGACTTGCCGCCCCGGGCCGGGCGCGGTAGGAGGAGGCCATGCCGCGCATCGCCTTCTATCCCGGTTCCTTCGACCCCATCACCAACGGCCATCTGGACGTGGTCCGGCACAGCGTGTCGCTGTGCGACAGGCTGGTTGTCGCAATTGGAGTCCACCCCGGCAAGAAGCCGCTGTTCTCGACCGAGGAGCGGCTGAAGATGCTGCACGACGTCTGCGGGCCGGTGGCGGCCCAGGCCGGTTGCGTGCTCGAAGCCGTGACCTTTGACGATCTGTCGGTCACCTCGGCGCGCAAGCACGGCGCGACCATCATGATCCGGGGCCTGCGCGACGGCAGCGACCTCGATTACGAGATGCAGCTTGCCGGCATGAACGAGGCCATGGCGCCGGAGGTGCATACGGTGTTCCTGCCGGCCTCTCCCATGGTTCGCCCGATCACCGCCACTTTGGTGCGCCAGATCGCCGGTATGGGCGGAGACGTTTCGGCCTTCGTCCCGCCGCTCGTAGCAAGCCTGCTCAAGGCAAAATTCGCCTGATAACCGCGCGCTTCTTCCTCATCTGATCCGGAGTTGTCATGATCCGAATTCTCGCAGTTCTTGCCGCGCTCGTGTTCGCGGCGCCGGCGGTGGCGCAGCAATTGCCGGCGAACCTCGACAAGGCCAACGCCATCGTCATTGACAGCACCAAGGGCCGCATCGTCATCAAGCTCAGGACCGACATCGCGCCCCAGCATGCCGAGCGCATCAAGCAGCTCGCACGTGAAGGCTTCTACAACAACGTCCCGTTTCATCGGGTGATGGACGGGTTCATGGCGCAGACCGGCGACGGCCAGAATGGCAACGGGACCGGCGGGTCGAAATATCCGAACCTGAAGCAGGAATTCTCCAAGGTGCATTTTGCGCGCGGCATCGTCGGGATGGCGCGGCGCGGCGACAGCGTCGACAGCGCCAACTCGCAATTCTTCATCATGTTCGCCGACGGTGGCAGTCTTGATAACCAGTACACGGTGATCGGCGAGGTCGTGCAGGGCATGGAGGTCGTCGACAAGCTGAAGAAGGCACCGCCCGGCTCGCCGAGCGGCACCGTCACCGATCCCGACAAGATGGTGAAGGTGCAGGTCGCATCCGACATCAAATAGGAGAGGCCGATGGCGCGCCGCGGTGGCAAGCTCCTGCTGGTTGCCGCGATGCTGCAGCTCGGCATTCCCAGTGCGGCCGCCGCGGATGCGCAGGTCAACACCATCCAGGACGTTTTCCGGCATCTGCGCACCTGCTGGAAGCCGCCACCGCCGGCCAAGGCGCGCCCACTCGACATCACCGTCGTCGTGAGCTTTAACCGGGCCGGAAACATTCTGGGCCATCCGAGGATTACCTATGAATCCGCGGAAGCCTCCGACGATGACCGGCTGCAATACCGGATCGCGGTGATGGAAGCGTTGCAACGCTGCACGCCGATGCCATTTACCGATGCAATGGCCGGCGCCGCCGCAGGGCGTCCATTCGCAATCCAGTTCCGCAGCCGGAAGACTTCACCCCCAACGCAAGAGAGACGAGCATGAGCGTCACCGAAAACACCCTGATCCTCGAGACCACGCAGGGCCCCGTCACCATCGAGATGCGGCCTGATCTGGCGCCCGGCCACGTCGCGCGCATCAAGGAGCTGGTCCGCGAGGGCTTTTACGACGGCATCGTGTTCCATCGCGTGATCGACGGCTTCATGGCGCAGACCGGCTGCCCGCAGGGCACCGGCACCGGCGGCTCCGGCAAGAAGCTGAAGGCCGAGTTCAACAAGGAGCCGCATGTGCGCGGCACCGCCTCGATGGCCCGCGCCGCCAATCCCGACTCCGGCGACAGCCAATTCTTCATCTGCTTCGACGACGCCCGCTTCCTCGATAACCAGTACACGGTGTGGGGCAAAGTCACCGAGGGCATGGAGAACGTCGACAAGATCAAGCGCGGCGAGCCGGTGCAGAACCCCGACAAGATCGTCAAGGCGCGGATGGCCGCGGACAAGGAATAAGTGCTCGATCCTCATCCTGAGGAGCGCGGAACGCGCGTCTCGAAGGATGAAGGCCGCTGCTGCAGTTTGGCCTTCATGGTTCGAGACGGCGCTACGCGCCTCCTCACCATGAGGGTCTGACTGTGCGGCGCTGAACTCGACATGCGCACCGATCTCTTCGATTTCGACCTGCCGCCCGAGCGTATCGCGTTGCGTCCGGCGAGCCCGCGCGACTCCGCGAAGATGCTGGTCGTCGAGAATGGCGCGTTGCGCGACCAGACCATTTCCGACCTGCCGCAATCGCTGAAGCCGGGCGATCAGCTCGTCGTCAACGACACCAAGGTGATCGCGGCGCAGCTCAAGGGCCGCCGCATCGGCCGCGAGACCGAGCCGAAGATCGAGGCGACACTGATCAAGCGTCTCGACGGCTCGCGCTGGCAGGCGCTGGTCAAGCCGGCGAAGAAGCTCACAGCCGGCGACCGCATCCGCTTCGGCAATGAAGGCAAGGTCTGCCTGCTCGGCCATCTCGACGCCGAGGTCGAGGCCAAGGGCAGCGAAGGCGAGGTGACGCTGTCGTTCTCGTTCCACGGGCCCACGCTCGACCAGGCCATTGCCGATCTCGGCAGCCCGCCGCTGCCGCCCTATATCGCCTCCAAGCGTACGCCTGATGACCAGGATCTTGCCGACTACCAGACGATGTTCGCGGCGAACGAAGGCGCCGTCGCCGCGCCGACCGCCGGGCTGCATTTTACGCCCGCGCTGGAGCAGGTGCTGCGCGAGCACGGCGTCGGCATCAACCGCGTGACGCTGCATGTCGGGGCAGGGACGTTCCTGCCGGTCAAGGTGGACGATACCGAGAGCCACAAGATGCATGCCGAGTGGGGGACGATCTCGGCCGAGACGGCGGAGCGGCTCAACACCGCGCGCAAGAACGGCGGCCGCATCATCGCCGTCGGCACCACGTCGTTGCGCCTGCTCGAGAGCGCGGCAAGCGAGGATGGCACCATTCTGCCATTCGCGGCGGAGACCTCGATCTTCATCACCCCCGGCTATCGCTTTCGCGCGGTCGATATTTTGTTGACCAATTTCCACCTGCCGAAGTCGACGCTGTTCATGCTGGTGTCAGCGTTTGCGGGTCTGGAGACGATGAAGCGAGCCTATGCGCACGCCATCGGGAGCGGCTACCGGTTCTATTCGTATGGCGATGCGTGTTTGCTGTTCCGGGCAGAGCCCTAAGACGGATGAGCGAAGCGAAATCCGGAATTCCTGCCTTGCGGCTTCCCGCATTTCGCTGCGCTCTTGCGGGCTACAACACTGCCCTAGGGTGGGCAAAGGCGCAGAGCGCCGTGCCCACCATCGATCTGCATAGTTGAGGTCGATTGGTGGGCACGCTTCGGTTTGCCCGCCCTACGAGACCGCTACGCCATCGCCCGCTGCGGCAAGAGCTCCGCTATCTGTACAGCATTCAATGCCGCGCCCTTGAGCAGCTGATCGGCCGCGACGAACATCGAGATCGAATGTCCTGTGGGGTCGCTGAGGTCCTTGCGGATGCGGCCGACCAGGACGTCGTCCTGGCCCGAGGCGTCGATCGGCATCGGGAAGTAGTTCTTGGCACGGTCGTCGATCACCTTGACGCCGGGCGCCTGCGCCATGATGGCGCGGACCTGGTCCTCGGTGATCGGCTTCTCGCATTCGAAGGTGATGGCTTCGCAATGGGCGCGCAGCACCGGCACGCGCACGCAGGTGACGCCGACGGCAATGGTCTCATCCTCGAAGATCTTGCGGGTCTCCTTGATGACCTTGGTCTCTTCATCATTGTAGCCGGTCTCAGGATCGACCGCGGTGTTGTGGTTGAAGAGGTTGAAGGCGTAGGGGTGCGGCATCACCTTGGGCGTATAGACCTGCCCGTTGAGATTGGCGCGGGTGGATTCGACGAGCTCCTCCATCGCCGCGGCGCCGGCGCCGGAAGCCGCCTGATAGGTCGAGATGATCACCCGCTTGATGCGATTCTTCTGGTGGATCGGCCAGAGCGGCACCAGCGCCGTGATGGCGGCGCAGTTCGGGTTGGCAATGATGCCCTTGTGATCACGAATGCGGCTTGCGTTGATCTCGGGGATCACCAGCGGCACGTTCGGGTCCATGCGGAAGGCGGAGGAGTTGTCGACCACGACCGCGCCGGCCTTGACCGCGATCGGCGCGAACTTCTTGGAGATGCTGCCGCCGGCGGAGAAAAGGGCGATGTCGACGCCGTCAAACGCGCGCTCGGTCAATTCCTCGATGACAACCTGTTGTCCGCGGAACGACACTGTCTTGCCCGCCGAGCGGGCGCTCGCCAGCGCCTTGAGCTTGCCGACGCGAAAGCCGCGCTTGTCCATGGTGGCGATGAATTCGGCGCCCACCGCACCGGTGACGCCGACAATTGCGACGACGGGATCGTTACTCACTTTGTCCTCCATTGCATTGAGAATTTAGACAACAAAAAAGCCCCGGACCATCGAGGGCGGGGCTTCGGTAGAGCTGATGCGTTTAAGTCGACGACCTACGCGCGCACGCCTCCCCGGGCCCCTGAGGCCGTGGTGGTTTTGGTCGTGCGTTTGGTGGTCGCGAACATGGCGGCGACTTATGCGGGAGAGTCTTGCAGCCGTCAATGGCTTTCCGCCCCGGTCGATGCCGGGGCCGGGCCCGCCGCTATTTGGCCCGCGCGCCCGGCGGCTCCAGGATGACCTCCTTGAGGTCGTCGCCGCTGATCACGACAATCGCAAAATTGAGACGGCCGCGTTCGCGCACCAGCCCGCCGCTGATTGCCTTGCCCGAGGCTGCGCGTTCGGCGACGCGCACGGCGTCGGCGAGGCGGTGCCTGATCGCGCCGAGCGCTGCGAGGTTGTCACGGTCCTCATGGTCGAGCTCGGCGAGGGGGAGGGCGGCTTCCCCGCCGACGAGCTCTCCGGTCAACGCGTTGATGGTGTGGCGCCAGATCCGGTCATTGTGCAGGGTTTTCACCCGGTAGACCGGGGCGCCGGAGGCTCCATCGAAACTCACATCTGCCGTGGTGGCGCCGGCGTGTCGGCCTTCTGCAATCGCCATGGCCTGGCTGATCGAGATCGACGAGCTGCGGAAGCGCTCGATCTCGCGGCTGACCGCCTGGCGGTCCGCTTCGGCATCACCATCTGTGTCGCTGTGAAGCGCGGTCGGCGTGCCTGCGGTCATGATCGCCTGTGCCGGTGCCGCGAGGAGCAGCGCGGGCAAGGCGATCGCAAGCAGTTGCGAGGTCCATCGTTTGGCTGTCGTCATGCTCGAAACCCTCGGCCAGCGAGTGTGCCGGAATCGTAAAGAATTCGCGGCCGACCTTGGGCACCGGTCGGCCGCGGAGCGCCGCATCGGGCTGTACCCGGCGCGACGATCGAAGCGGTACGGACCTCCTTGGGGCTGGTGAAAAAGCGGTCCGTCTCGCCTTATAACAAAACCATACCGTATCGTTTCATTTGGTCAATGGCCGAGCCACGGGTTCTTTGGGATTTGATCGCGAGCTCACGGAATTGTCAGCGGGACGGGCGCCGCGGCGTGCTCTTTGCGGCGCTCTGGACGCGGTCGGCGGGTCCCAGCGCGCCGGCCAGGAACAGCTTGATCGCCGCACGCATGCGCTTCTCCGCAGGTTTTAGCTCCAGCGCCGTTCCGAACGTCGCCATGCGGTGGGTGTGCCCGACGACCACGTCGAGAAACACCTCGGCTGCAATGGTGGTGTCTTCGACATCAAGTGCGCCTTGCGCCACCAGGTGATCGAAGAAGCGCGCCGTGGTGGCGACGGCCTTGAGCCAGCCTTCCTCCTTGCCGAGCTTGGCGACGTCAGGGAAGTTGATGGCCTGTGACGTCATCATGCGGCTGAAGGCGACGGCGTCGGGACCGCAGGTGAATGTGAGCATCTCGCGCCCGATCTCGACCAGCCGCTGCTCGACCGAGATGTTCGCGGCGCTAGAGAGTTGCGTCTCCGCGGCTGCCGACAACGGTGCAAGCCATCGTGCGATCTCGCGCCTCAGCACGGCCGCAAACAGCCCTCGTTTGTCGCCGTAACGGGAATAGACTGTGGGCTTGCTGACCCGGGCCGCTTCCGCGACTGCGTCGAGCGAGGTCGCGTCGAAGCCGCGATCGAGGAATAGGCGGGTGGCGACCTCGATCAGCCGCTGATCGCGCTCGATCGCGGCGGTCTTCGTCGGCCGGCCGCCGCGCGATTTCGGCACCTCGCGCCGTGGCGCAGCCGGTCTGGTCTTGGTCGCAGTCAATCCCATGCCCAATGATTCCTGCGCGATCGCGATATCAGTCATTCGCTCTATATCGCGCAGCAGCGGGGGCGTCATCGCGAATCTGGCCGATTTGGCCGTGTCATCAACGGTTTCCCTGTGGCCTCGTTCCGTCATGAGGGATCACGGAAGCGTCGAAGTCCACGCCTGGCCGGAAGCCGCCTTGTCATGTCCGTACTGATACAGCGCCCGCATGTAGGCGGTATCGAAGCCTTCCGAGGGCGCCGCCGGATAGTCGCGCGCGATGTAGGAGAGATGGAAGCCGAGGCGGTTGCGCTTGGCGAAATCATAGGTGGAGAAAATGATCGAGCGCGTCTGCGACTGGGTGATCGACGACAGGCTGCGCGAGGCGACGTCGATGGTGCTGTTGGAGACGAGCTCGAAATTGCGTTCGATCTTCTTGTTGACGAGAATGTAGATGTCCATCTTCGTGTTGCCCGGCAGGCGGCTGCCTTGGAACAGCAGGGCTTCCGGCAACGTCAGCACCGGCGCCGTCACCCCGCCGTCGACATGCATCTCCTGGAAACGCCGGCCCTGGCCTTCGGCGTAAATCATGATCGGCGGAAAAACCAGCGGAATGCTGGCGGAGGCCGCCATCACGTCGCGAAACAGCTTTAGCGCCTCGGCTGTCCCGACCGCGGCGATCTTGCCCATGTCCCAGATCGCGGTCCGCTGGGTGTCGAGATCGGTCGTCACCACCAATAGCTTCCGGCCCTTGGCATTCTCGCGCGCGACTTGCGCCATGATCTCGGGTCCGACATAGCGGGCGACGAGCTCGCGCAGCCGCGTGTTGCCGAACAGGCCGGATCCGAATAGCACCCGCATGATGCTGGGATCCTTCAGGAGGCTCTCGGCGATGCCGCTGGTGTAGACCTCCTTCAGCGTGTCGTCATATTGCGAGCCGAGGAATGCAAACGGCGCGATGAGGCCGCCGGTGCTGACGCCCGAGACGACCGAGAAGGTGGGACGGGTTCTGGACGCGGTCCAGCCGTTCAGCACGCCGACGCCATAGGCGCCGTCGGCACCGCCGCCGGATAGCGCCAGGTAGGTCTTGGTCGCGGTGCTGTTGTCTTTCTCGAAGCTGAATTTCGTAACGGGCTCGTCGGCGTAGCGCCGGAGCCCATCGATGTCGAGCACGCGCGATGTGCTGGCTTCAGCGGCCGTGTAGGGCGTGCGGGGCAGGGACGTGCAGGCACCGAGCGCCAGGCTGCACGTCAAGACCAGGACTCCGCCCAGGCGGGCGCCTATCGGCCTTGTCCAGCCCTGCGATGGGGCGGACATGTCAGTCGAACTTGAAGGGTAGGGCATCGTCGGTGGCGGGCGATCACACTCATACGGCCGCCGGCAAATCTGCCGCGGCATTCTCGTCCAGCCTCCACAGTAAAACTATACTGTATCGTTTTGTTTAACAAGAGCCGCGGACCTCGATATCGCTCAAGTCCTCCCAGTTGAGCCATTGGCCGGCCATGGCATGGTTCGGGCGGGTTGATTGACGTCCTCCGACACGCAATAAGCACCGCCATGAATCCCGACAATGATCTTCCCAATCACTTTGAGTTGCTCGGTACCGATGGCGCCGCGCGCGGCGGGCGCCTGACGACGCCCCACGGCGTGGTGCGGACGCCGGCCTTCATGCCGGTCGGCACCGCGGGTGCCATGAAGGGCATGCACTGGCGCGAGGTGCGCGACGCCGGCGCCGACATCGTGCTCGGCAACACCTATCATCTGATGCTGCGGCCCGGCGCCGAACGGATCGCGGCGCTTGGCGGCTTGCAGACCTTCACCGGCTGGAACGGGCCGATGCTGACGGATTCCGGCGGCTTCCAGGTGATGTCGCTGGCGGATCTGCGCAAGGTCAGCGAGCACGCCGTCACCTTCCGCTCGCATATCGACGGTGCCAAGGTCGAGCTGTCGCCGGAGCGCTCGATCGAGGTGCAGCGCTTGCTCGGCTCCGACATCGCCATGCAGATGGACGAATGTGTGCGGCTACCGGCCGAGCGTGATGACATCGAGCGGGCGATGCGCCTGTCGCTCCGTTGGGCCGAGCGCAGCAAGCGGGCCTTCGAGAGCGCGCCCGCTGGTTACATGCTGTTCGGCATCGTGCAGGGCGGCGACGTGCCGCAGCTTCGCCATGCAAGCGCGCAAGGCCTGGTCGAGCTCGGCTTCCACGGCTATGCGATCGGCGGCCTTGCCGTCGGCGAGCCGCAGGCGGTGATGCTGGCGATGATTGACGAGACCGCCTCGCTGCTGCCGCAAGAGCGCCCACGTTACCTCATGGGCGTCGGCACGCCCGACGACATCCTCGAGGCGGTCAAGCGCGGTGTCGACATGTTCGATTGCGTGATGCCGACGCGCAATGGCCGTCACGGCGTCGCCTTCACGCGCTTCGGCCAGGTCAATTTGCGCAACGCGCGCCACGCCGAAGATCCGCGTCCGCTCGATGAGGAGAGCTCATGGCCCTCGACGCGCAGCTGCGCTCGCGCCTATCTGCATCATCTCGTCAAGGCAGGCGAGACGCTCGGGGCGATGCTGCTGTCCGAGATCAATATCGCTTACTATCAAACCCTGATGCAGGGCATCAGGGTTGCGATCGCACAGGGCAAGTTCGAGGAGTTCTATCAGCTTACGCGTGAGGACTGGGCGAGGGGCGACATCGCCCCGCGCTAGAGCAACTCCACGATCAGTTGCATACGAACCGCTGCTTGATGGCGTGCTTGGTGACGAAGCCGTAGCCGCAATTATCGCAGGTCCAGAGATAGCTGATCACGCGGTCCGAGACGTAGGCGGATGCTTCGGCGGCGACCATGGAGTCGGCGCAGACCGGACAGGTGGGCAACTCGCTGCAACGCGGATCGCGGTTGAGCGCGACGGTCGACAACACTTCAGCAATCGCTGACATCGTGGTGACCTCTCCCTGCTTGAGACTTAAGTCTAACATAAGCAGATGCGCTTGACGAGGTCGCAACACAAATGCGTTGGTTTTCTGATATTGGCAGCTCACGTGATTTTGCGATGCAGCGTATTTAACATGTGCTGCATTGTCGCTTGCGTGTCGCCGCAAGCTGTCCGTAACTGCGCAAGAGCCGCGACAGAAGCGCAGATCGTCGCCACAGGGAGTTCATCATGGACGCATCGTCCAACACGGGTGCAGCGCACCAGCCCGGTCGCGGCCGGATCTATGACTCGATCGTCGAGGCTTTTGGCGACACGCCGATCGTGCGGTTGCAGCGACTGCCCGGCATGCACGGCGTGAATGCGACCATTTTGGCAAAACTTGAATATTTCAGCCCGGCCGCGAGCGTGAAGGACCGCATCGGTGCGGCTATGATCATCGCCATGGAGAAGGCGGGCATCATCACGCCCGACACCGTGTTGATCGAGCCGACGTCCGGAAATACCGGAATCGCGCTTGCCTTCGTCGCGGCCTCGCGCGGCTACCGGCTCAAGCTGGTAATGCCGGAGTCGATGTCGATCGAGCGGCGCAAGATGCTGGCCTTTCTCGGTGCCGAACTGGTGCTGACTCCGGCAGCCCAGGGCATGAAGGGCGCCATTGCCGCCGCGGAAGAACTGTTGAAGACGACGCCGAACTCGGTGATGCCGCAGCAGTTCAAGAACCTCGCCAATCCCGAGGTGCACCGCCGCACCACGGCGGAAGAGATCTGGAATGACACGGCGGGCCGCATCGATATCTTCGTCGCCGGGGTCGGCACCGGAGGCACCATCACGGGCGTCGGCCAAGTGCTGAAGCCGCGCAAACCATCCTTGCGGGTGGTGGCGGTCGAGCCGGAGGAGAGCCCGGTGCTCTCAGGCGGCCAGCACACCGCGCACAAGATCCAGGGCATCGGTGCCGGCTTCGTCCCCGACATCCTCGATCGCTCCGTGATCGACGAAATCGTCAAGATCAACTCGACCATGGCAATCGAGACCTCCCGCGCGCTGGCGCGGCATGAGGGCATTCCAGGCGGCATCTCCTCGGGCGCCGCGATCGCGGCGGCGCTCCAGATCGGCAAGCGCCCCGAAGCTGCGGGAAAAACCATCCTGGCGGTGGTGCCGTCCTTCTCCGAGCGGTATCTTTCAACGGCTCTGTTTGAGGGAATCTAGGATATGGCGGATCAACCAAGACGGCCGCGTACGCTTGGCGACGCCAGGACGGAAGCTGAGGCGGCGTTCAAGAAGGTGACAGCCAAGGCCGCCGTGGCGCCGCCCAAGCAAACCGCCGTTCCCGGCATCAAGGAGCAGGTCACGCTGCGTATCGACCAGGACGTGCTGGAGTTCTTCCAGGAGGGCGGGCCGGGCTGGCAGGACCGCATCAACGAGGCGCTGCGGAAGGCCGCGGGGAAGTAGGCACCGCAGCCCAGGCAGCGGACCGCATCCTGAGAAGCTTGCGCGGCAAGCGTCTCGAAGGATGAAGGCCTCCGGGCCTTTCATGCTTCGAGAGGCGCTCCTATGGCGCGCTCCTCGGGATGAGGAACTCGCAACGAAAAAGCCCGGCCTGAGCCGGGCTTTTGCTTTGATTGGCTTCGCGCCTCAGCGGCGGAACATGCCGCCCATCATGCCGCCGACGACGCCACCCACGAAGGCCGCGCCGGCAGCGTCGCCTGGATTGCTGCGCTGGGGAGCGGGTGCCGGCGCACTGCTGGGTGCCGGAGCGCTGGCACGCCGAGCCGCCTTCTGGCTGTTATCACTGGCGGTCGGCGGTGCAGCCACGATCTCCGAGAGCAGGGCCTTGTGCTGGTGCTTATTGAGGTAGCCGGAGGAAGGATAGCCGCGCGCGGCCTGCCAGCGCTTGAGCACGGCGCGGGTCTCATCGCTGAATACGCCGGTCTGCTTGGTGTCGAAGCCGAGGCCGGTGAGGCGACGCTGCACGTCGCGGCGCTGGTTCTTGTCGAGGCCGATCTGGTCCTCGGTGAGCTGAGTGGCCTCGTCGGTAAAAGTCGCGGGATCGACGCCAGCAGTGAGCGTGCGGGTCGCGGTCGAGGGGCCGCTCTTGATCGCAGCAAGGCGTGCCAGCGCCAGCGCCTTGAACTGACCGTTCGGATAGGCGGCAAGATAAGCGTTGAGCTCTTCCGGCTTGTTGGACTCCTTTACCGAGCGCCAATATTCGAGCTCGACGCCGTCCGAGCCGCCGCCGGTCGCTATTGGCACGCTGCCAGCCGCGGTCGGAGCCGCGTTGGCGACCTGGGTCGTGGGGGCCTGGTTGAGATAGACGGAGCCGGTCAGGTTGGTGTGGCCCCAGGGCAGCTGGCCTTTGCGGGTCTCTTCATTGACCTGGGCGCGCACCGACGTCATCGCCTGCTGGATCTCGACCCCGGGCTTGGTGATGTTGTCGATCAGCGCGCGGGTGAACGGGCTGTTGTTGCCCTCCTGGCCGTCGAGGGCGGTCTGGCCAGGACCGGTGGCGAACGCGATCAGCGTGCCTTCGCCGGACTTCATCTCGGCGAGACCGCTCTGGACGTTGACGCTGCGGGTCGCCGAGTTCGACTTGATCTTGGCGGCGAACGGATTGTCGCGGCAGGCATCGAGGAAGACGAGCTTGACCTTGGCATCGCCCATGGTCTGCTCGAGCGTGAGGTCGATGTTGATGGCCGCCCCCAGCTTGACGTCCATCTCCGACTTGATGTCGGCGTCGACAGGCAGGAGATAATTGGTGCCGCTGACCGCGATGCCGTGGCCGGCATAATAGAACAGCGCGATGTCGGAGCCTTGCGCCTTGCGGCCGAAGTCGAGCAGCTTCTCCGTCATCTGGTCGCGGCTGAGATTGGATCCTTCGATCACCTCGAAGCCGACATTGCGCAGCGTCGCCGCCATCGCTTTGGCGTCGATCGGCGGGTTCGGTAATTGCGCGACGTTCTTGTAGTTGCCGTTGCCGACGACGAAGGCGACGCGGCGGTCGGCCTTCGCGGCACTGATCGACAGGGCCATGCACATCAGCGAAGCGAGGAGGGTGAAATAGCGCATCTGAGATCCCCAACAGAATCGAATTGTAGGCAGCAACAAATTGGCAACGAACCTACACGAAGTGCCCGACTCCGCGCCACCAAAACGGCAGTAAGTCGCGTCCAAACCGCTGCTGTGTGGCCGAATGTGCACGATGGGAATGCTTCCCGAACGTGATCCAAATCACACGGCCACTTCGTTTTGTCGCGCAAGGCAGCGCAAGGTTCACTGCGCGCGGGCGGGAACGGGCGGAGCCGGCTTCAAATTCAGGAGATTGCCGCACAGGATCAGCGCCGCGCCGAGGACCGTCCAGGCGTCGAGCCGCTCGGAATACAGCAGCCAGCCAGCCGTCGCGGTTAGTGGAACGCGAAGGAAGTCCATGGGGACCACGATCGTCGCGTCCGCATAGCGCATCGCGCTCGCGAGGCAATAGTGTGAAAACGTGCCGCAGACGGCGATCACGCCGACCCAGGCCCAGACATGGGCCGATGGCCAAGTCCAGACAAACAGCGTCGGAGCGAAGCCTGCGACCGACTGCACCACCAGCATCCAGAACAGGATCGACAGCGCGCTGTCCGTGCGCGTCAGGGATTTAACCAGCGCCATTGACACGCCAAATCCGACGGCAGCGCCGAGCGCGATCAGCTGCCCCGGATTGATCTCGCCGGCGGCGGGACGGACGATGACGATCACACCGACAAGGCCGAGCACGATGGCCGCAATCCTCCAAGGCGTCATGCGTTCGGACAGGAAGCTCGCCGCCAGGATCGCCGTCCAGATCGGCATGGTGAACTCGATCGCGACCACCTGGCCGATCGGGATCAGCGTCAGTGCAAAGAACCAGCCGAGCTGAGCGACATAGTGCACCAGGTTGCGACCGATATGTTGCGGCAGGCGCGACGTCTTGAGCACCTTGAAACCGCCCGCGCGGTAGATGATCGGCGAGAGCAGCACGAAGCCGAGCAGCGACCTCACTTCCATGATTTGAAAAACGTTCAGCTCGCGCGTGGCTTCGCGCCCGGCAACCGCCATCACCAGCATCAGCGACAGCCAGCCGGCCATCCACAGTGCGGCCATCGTTTTTGACGGTGTCGTGCTCATTGAGGGCAGATGCTGGAGAATGGAATCTTGAAAGGACGGCCGGTATCAGCGACATCGCCGCCGTTTGCAACGGCCAAATCTGCGGATGCAGCGATGCAGGTCGGCGTGCTAAGGCGTCAGCGAACGACGAGAAAATCGGGAGGTCTTCGCTCATGCGTATCTTGCAGCCAGCCGAGTGGAAAAAACCGCGCGGCTTTTCCCATGGCGTCCTCGTCGACGGGCCGGGGCGTTGGGTGGTGCTGGCCGGGCAGACCGGCGGCGATGAGAGCGGCAACTACGCGCCCGACATGGCGGCGCAAGTTGCGACAGCTCTGAAGCGGATCATCAAGCTCCTGGGCGAGGCCGGCGCGGGCCCCGAGCACATCGTCCGCCTGACGTGGTACCTGACCAGCCGCAGCGAGTATGAGGCCGCCGGGGCCGGCATTGGCGCGGGCTGGAAGGAAACGCTTGGACGCAACTTCCCGCCCTCGACGCTGCTTTACATCGGCGGTCTCGTTGACGAGCGGGCCAAGGTCGAGATCGAGGTCACGGCGTTCGTGCCGCAGGCATAAAAAGTCGACCCGGCGAGGTCGCCGGGTCGACTGTCTTGAACGTGCTATCTCAGCGCGACATCGAGATGTTGGCGCCGCGGAACTGGCTATCGGCGCGCATCGTGACGGTCTGCTTGTTGCCACTCGTCTTCAGCGCGATATTGGCGTTGAAGCCGGCGGCAGAGGCGACCACATCGAAGTTTCCGCCGCCGCCGCGGCCCTGGAGCGAGCCGCTGATATTGCGGCTGGCCTCGGACCAGCTGCCGGTGATGGCGCTGCCCTCTGACTTGACGCTGGCCCCGAGATTGAACTTGTAGGCGTCGCTGGCGCAGGTCAGCGACATTTCCATGGTCGGGCCGATCGGGGTGTACTTGGCCCGGCAGCGGATCCGCTCGGTCGAGCCATCATCGAGGATGACGGTACCGCTGCCGCTCCAGGTGCCTGCCATCGGGGCAAACGGGCCGGACTGGGCTTGGCTTTCAGTGCGGGCGATGCTCGCCACAAACAAAATGGCGGCCGCGATCAGCAGCCGCCGGCCTCTGGCGCGAGCCTCAGTTGGTTTATTGGCGCGATGCTTCCCACCGCCCGCTGCATGGTATGCCTGCAGATGCTCCATTCCACTTCCCCGATCCGGCGTTGCCGTTGAGTTGACCGTTGGCATATGCACCATTGATCGAAACTTTCACAAGTCCCTCACGACCGATGGTGCCGGAAACGTTAGCGCCGGGCGCAGTGATCTTGCCATCGGCAACCGTCAGCATGGAGCTTGCGGTCGGTTCGCAGGAGCCGCTCTTGGTCACGATCGTGACCTGCCAATTGCCGTCATAGGGGCTCTGGGCGAAGGCGGGAGCGGCGAGGGTGCCGGCGACAACTGAAGCGGCACACAACACCGCAATGCGACCTAAACGCATGAAATCCGTCCTCGAATTTGTCTGATATGCTGACGTTTATTCGCACCAAATGTGACGGAAATTTGTTGCGATGCCAAATCGAAAATTGTTCCTGTGGAAACAATGGTTTATTTGAGTCTTGGTGCTCCGATTTCCGCTGCAAAATCAACGCGGACTCGCGTTAAGGGTAAACGTCAGGAGAGACTTGGTGCCAAGGTCGCGAACTGCTCGTCCTGAACTTTGGCCGGCAGCGTCTTGTGGACCTTGGCATAATCGATCACGTCGGCCAGTAGCTTGAGGCCGAGAGGCGCCAGCGCGCGTTCCCAGAGCTCCCGCGCCGTCTCGCCCTTCTTGACGAAGCACCAGTCCTGGGCGGCGATGGCGCCCGCGTCCATGCGGTCGGCGAGGTGGTAGATCGTGCCGCCGGCGATCGGATCGCCTTCCTTGATGGTCCATTCCACGGCGGCCTTACCGCGGTGGCGCGGCAATAGCGAAGGGTGATAGCCGATCCCGCCCAGCTTGGCGGCGGCGAGCGCGTCCCTGCCGATCCGGGCGTGACTGTGCGCCGTGATGATCAGATCGGTATCGGAGGCAATCTCGGAGGCCACCACCAGCTTCGGATTGGCCTGGACCACCACCTCGATGCCGGCCGCCTTGGCGGTGGCGGCGAGGCGATCCTCGGCATCGGCCACCACAACCCGCGCGATCGAGACGCCGTGCTCCCGGAGCATGTTCAGGGTGGTCACGCCGAAATGGCGGGAGCCGACGAGGGTAATGCGCATGGGTATCCGATCCGTCTCGCAGCTGCGTTATCCCCCGATAACACGTCCGGACGTCCTGTCACCACCCAGGCCGCGTTTGCGCGGGTTATCAACAATGCACCGGGTGAGGGCGCGATGAACTCAGCGATTGTGCAGCCACCAGCGTTGCCGTGGTGCCACGGTCGGATGGGAAATGTGGGCAAGCCGGCTCTTGTGTTTCGTTGTAGACAGAAGAGATCTTCCATCTGTCGTAAGAGCATGCACAAATCGGGGCTGGCGACATTTCAACCCGCATCCGTTTTCAAACCGGCTTGGCCGCTGGCGTGATCGCCAGCGGCTTTTTCATACCGCGCATCGCGAAATCATCTGATGGTAATACGTTATCAACCAGCTTGGCGTATCGACGAATCCGTCGCGGATTTGTATTGCGTACCGCGACCGAGAATGTTCCGCCGGCGTAGGTGCGCCGCGCCGGCCTTTTCGCCGGGACCAATCTCATGCCGAGCGCGATTGAGCAGATCGTCGACATCTATGTCCGACTGAAGAACCGACGCGGCCTCGACGAGCTGATGATGCACAGGCAGCGGCTCGCGGTCGATCTGAAGAGCAGGTCGGGCTATGATTTCAGCCTGCCCATCGGTCAGATCGACGAGGAGATCGCAACCATCGAAGCGGGCCTCAGCCGGCTGAAGGCGGGCGATTCCAACACGGCCGGCACCAGCCAGCCGACCTGACCCGTTCAGTCGCGCCGGCCGCCGTCGATCACCGTGAATAGCGGCCGCGCCGGAGTCGGCTCGACCAGAAGCTCTTCCACCAGTGCGGTCGCCGCATCGACATATTTGCGCGTCGGCTTGTCGAGCGGACGCTTGGCCTCGTCATCGAGTGCGACTTTTGCGGCCTCGACCAGCTTGCGCATGCGCACCGCATGATCATCGCCCGCCGTCAGCGTCGCGCGTGCCAGCGAACGCAGCACGAACAGCTCGCCCTCGAGGCGGAGCAGACGGTCGTTGAGCCTGGTGAGGACGGCGTTGAGGTCGGCCATGGCGGATGTTCGGCGCGGAGGATCTGTCCTGATCTAACGGCGATCAGTGAACGGAGTCCAAACACCCTTGGCGCAATTCGGTCGATACCCGGCTACGAATTTCGCTGCCGCTGTGTCCAGGCACGATCGTTCGATCGGTCAGGGAACGCGGCGGCTCAGCCGATCATCCAGCTCCGGCCCAGCGCCGTCCGAACAGCGGCGGTTTCGACTTCACCGCTTCCCAGCCGAAGAAGTGATGCTTGCCCGACCAGCTATGCACCACGCTGCTACAGATGCTGCATTTGAAGCTGCCGGCATGCGCGTCATCATGTTCCTCCCTTGTCGCGGCGTAGGTCATGCTGCAACCCCGGCAGGTGAATTCTTCGATCGTCCAGATGCTATTGGCCATTGCACAGAATGTCTTTGAGGACCTCAACCCACGGTAGCCACGGGCTTTTGCAGCGGCGTAAACTGGCCCAGGGAAATCCGGTTAACGGACGTTAGCCAAGCCAGGCCGCAAGTCCCGATCAATGCGCATCTGCACGCGTCTGATGGCGAGCAGCGGCAGCTTGCCTTGCACGCGCCCGGAGCGCACCCTGTCGCCGATCGCATAGGCATAGCGCCAGTAGCCCGGCGCGGCATTCCGCTTCAGCGAATAGTGGACGCCGCGGTGAATCCCCGCATGTGCATCAGGCTCTCTGGGACCGGCCGTCATCGTCCTCAAAATGCCGGTAGGTCCGATGCGTTCCTAGTCAGCGGATGTTGCGGGAACCGGTCGCCTTGACGCCCGGCTTGTTGCTGGCAATAACGGCTAGGCCGCGCAAGCGCCGCAAGTTGCGTTCATGTCGCAAGGAAGGCATTAGCCGTGAAAAGTCTCCGTCAGCTCCTGACGGGTGAGGATATCATCCAGCTCGTGATCCGGCTCGGCCTGCTCGCCCTGCTGATCATCTGGACCTTCCTGATCATCCGCCCGTTCGTGCCGATCCTGGCCTGGAGCGGCGTGCTCGCGGTCGCGTTCTATCCGGCCTTCAGCTTGGTCGCCAAGATCCTCGGCGGCAGGCCGAAAACCGCGGCAGCGATCCTGACCCTGATCACGCTCGGCATCGTCATCGGCCCTGCGACCTGGCTCGGCCTCAGCGCCGTGGACGGTGTGCGGGAGCTGGCGCACCAGCTCGGCACCGGCGATCTGGCGCTCCAATCGGCGCCGGAGCAGCTCAAATCGTGGCCGCTGGTCGGTCCGTGGCTCTATGACCTCTGGGACCAGGCCTACACCAACATCCGCGCAGTGCTGCGCGAGGTGGCGCCTTATCTCCAGCCGCTGGCGGGACCGCTGTTGTCGCTCGCGGGTGATGCGGGCCTCGGCACGGTCCAATTCCTACTGTCGGTGTTCGTTGCCGGCTTCCTGTTTCCGCACGGCCCGCAGCTGGTTGCAGCCGGCCGCAGCTTCCTGTTTCGCATCGTACCCGAACAGAGCGAGCATTTCCTGGAGCTCGCGGGCGCGACCATCCGCGCCGTAGCGCAAGGCGTGATCGGCGTCGCAGTGGTGCAGGCGCTGCTCGCCGGCTTCGGCTTCAAGCTCGCAGCCGTGCCCAGCGCCGGCCTTCTCGCCTTCATTGTGCTGCTGCTCTCGATCGTGCAGATCGGCGCCTTCCTCGTGCTGCTGCCGGTGATCATCTGGATCTGGACCGCCAAGGACGTCACCACGGCGCTGCTGCTCACCGTGTTTCTCGTCCTGGTCGGCTTCATCGATACCATGCTGAAGCCGCTCGTCATGGGGCGCGGCCTGACCACGCCGACCATCGTGATCTTCGTCGGCGTAATCGGCGGCACGCTCGCCCATGGTATCGTCGGCCTGTTCATCGGTCCGATCATCCTGTCGGTGGCGTGGGAGATGATGATGGCCTGGATCAGGACCGAGGACAGGACGGAGGCGGGCAAGGGCTGACCTTGCGCTCGCCGGTGCGACCGGCCCGCCGTGTCGCACCAGGAGCCAACGGCTCCGCGGCCTCTGATCAAGATGCGTCCCGAACTTGTCTATCCGACTAGACAAGTTACGATCTGGACGATTCTGGTCTCGATCTACGGCAGTGATGGCGAAGTCTTCCAAGCTGGTTGCCGCCAGGCGCGGCAAGGTATTGTTGGTCAGACGCCGGTCGGACGGCCTCTGGATGTTCCCGGGCGGGCGCAAGCGCGCGCGCGAATCCGAGAAGGACTGCCTGCGGCGGGAGATCAAGGAGGAGCTGCCCAAGCTGAAGCTCGGCCGGATCAGTCTCTGGAAGGAAGTGAAGGCCAGGAACAAGCGCTCCGGCCGCAAGATGAGCGACGCAATCTTCATCGCCAAGGACGCCAAGGGCAGGCTGGCGATTGGTGACAAGAAGGAGATCGACCGCGCCGCCTGGCAGAAGCCCCGCGGCATCCGCCTGACGCCGACCTCACGCTACATCCGCGACCGCCTGTTTCCGAGAAAGTCGCGGCGGTGAGCTAATCCTCTCGCCCCGCAGGTCGTGTCCGCGCGGCGGATGACCTCGACCGGGCTGCTCGCGACTCCGGCGCAGCGAGCCTGATCACATCGGCCTCGCGTTGCTCCTTGCGAGCCTTGCGCGCATTGCGCATCGCGCGCTTGATGAAGGGGTGTTGGGAGTCCTCTGCGAAGAACAGCACCACCTCGCAGCTCGGACATTGCCTGGAATAGCCGTCCTGCAACCGGCCGGCGCGATCGCGAAACACATCCTTGCAGCGTGTGCACTGAATCTGGACGAAATTCATGCGCGATCAACTATTGAAAATGGATGTTCAGGTGATCTCAAAGGTCTGAAGAAAGCCTGAAGCGCCTTCGGGAGTCGGTCGACGGGCTTTGTCGCAGCCGATGCGGGTAAGTGGGCCGGTGCTCGCAGAATGCGCGCAGCCGTCATCGCGCCGCCGCAGCGGCCCCGACCGATCAATTGGCTCGATCAGCGCTATTGCTTGGCCGCCATAGTGTCCAGACAACGGTTGAGATAGGCGGTGCGATCCCTCGGCAGCACCTTCTCGAGATCCGCCTTCATCGCGCATTCGCGCTGCCGCAGCTGCTCGGCCCGGCGCTTCTCGGCCGCCTCCCGATATTCGGGGGCGACCTTGCTTGGGTCGACCAGCGCCTGTGAGCGTGCAGGAGCCGTCGCAAGCAGTGCGATGGCCGCAATGAAGAAAATGAATGGTTTCAAAATGCGCCTCCGTAAAAGCGGGCATCCTAGCTCGCGCTGTGTGGGCGCTCAAATCCGAAGATGCGGTACTCCGATCCGGAGCAGTTGGGCGTTGAATGCACGGTCCGCGCCGATCGATATCTAGCCCGCCGCTTTGGAACGACTCCGCCTGCCGAGCGTAGAATCCAGGCTCTCGGCCCATCCCCAACCCCAAAAGCCCCGGGCCTGAGAGAAAACCTTTCCCCACAAAGGTTGGCGACCTCGGTTTCCCCGAGGTCGTTTGATTTGGATGCCGCAAGGGGTGTGAACCAGTTCACAAACGCCCGGCGGAATCGCTGCTATGAGGACGTCATTGCTTAACCGATTCATTTTGAACGAAACGCCCCAGCGTGGCTCCAAGCGCTGGGGTTTTTTCGTGCCTGCTGGATCCGTGGAGCGTTCTCCATCGCATTGACTTTCGCATCGAGAGCAGGGTCCGCATTTACGCGTCGGAACGGAGCCAGTTCCGATCTGCTGGGCGAACAACGGCCAAATTGCCGGGATCACGATGATGCCCCCGACGTTGCCCATGAGCGTGCGTTCGCGGGGCAAATCCCATATGCATAGCGGCAAGCAGCCGAATCGAGATGCGAGCGGCTCGCGTGCAGTTGCCGGCGGTTGACGATCAGAGACGGATTCAAGTGAGGCTTTCCAGAAACGCGCGGGCGACTAAAAAGTCGCCTAAGAAGAGCAAGCGGGCGCAGCGCGCAACGATCTCGTCTTCCTCGCCCCTCGGTATGATGGCTCTGCATCTGCTGGCACAATGGAAGCAGTCCGGACGCAGCGGTCTGGTTTTTCTTGCCGAGAGCGAGAACCGGGCGGAGCGGCTGGGCAGCGTCATCCACGCGCTCGACCCTTCCTGCGAGGTGCTGGTGTTTCCGCGATTGAACACCTTGCCGTTCGATCAGTTGGAGCCGTCCCACGAACTCGCGGGGCGCAGAGCCTCGGTCCTGAGGCGCCTCGCAAGATCCAAGAAGCCGCTCTTTCTGGTTTCAACGGCGGAAGCCGTGATGGAGCGCCTGCCGCCGCCGGCTAACCTGTCGCGCTTGAGCGTGAGCTTGAAGGTGGGCGGCGCGTTTTCCGAGCAGGACCTCGAGGCGCGCCTCCAATCCCTGGGATACGATCTCGAGGACGAGCCCGACTATCCGGGCGGGGCGCTGTTTCACGGCCAGACCTTCGAGATATTTCCCGCAGGCGCGCTGGGACCATTCCGGATCGAGCATTCGGATCGCGCGATCAGGCGGATCGTGGCGTTCGATCCGAAAGAGCACGACATCATATTCGAGACCAGCGAACTTCTGGTCGATCCCATGTCGGAGCGCCTTGGCTTTGCCGGCAAGCGCGGCAAGCGCGCGAGCCTGTTCGACTATTGCGGGCGTGCCAAATGGATCGCCGATGCAGGGGTCCCATTGCACGCCGGCGCCTGGCTGAGCACGATCGAGGAAGCCGCGCCACGTGCGGAGCGGGAGCGCGAATATCTGGGCCGAGGTGACTGGAAACGGCTCGCCAAGGGCATGAAGGTGTTGCCGCGGGCGGCGCCGTTCCAGACCACGCCGGAGTTTTCGAAGCTGACATCCGCAAGGAAAGCACTTCGGGCCTTCGTCGAGGAAACGCGGCGGGCCGGTTCGCGCCTGATCCTCGTCGCCGCGCAGGAGGACGATCTACGCGTGATGGAGCGGATGAGCGGCGTCAGGGCGCAGCGCTGCGAGGACTGGGACGAGGCGACGAGTGGGCGCAACGGCGAGACGGCGCTGCTGGCCGATCTCGATGCCGGCTTCGTCCTGCCGGGGAAAAAGCCTCTTGCCGTCGTCACGGCATCCGACGTGCTCGGCAGCCGGGCGCATCATCCCCAGCCGATGGCACGCGCCTGGAGTGCAGCCTTCGATCATCCGGACGTGCCGGAGCAGGGCACGGTGGTCGTCCATCTCCAGCGTGGCCTTGCCGTGCTCGATGGCTTGCAGACGGTGAACACGGGCGGTGGCGCAATGCGAGAGATGATCCGCCTCAAGTTCGCGGGCGACAATGCGGTGCTCGTACCGCCGCCCGATCTCGCTTTGATGTGGCCTTACGCAACCGAACTCGGCAAGCTGGCGCTCGACAAGGCCGATGGCAGCACGTGGTGGGCGCGCCGCACCGAGGCCGAGCGCGAAATCCAGCTTGCAGGCAAGGTGCTGGCCAAGCACATCAGCCAGCGCCGCCGGCGGCGCGCCGAAAAGCTGGTTCCGCCGGGATCGGCCTACGAGAAATTCGTGGCGCGCTTCCCGTATTTCACCACGAGCGACCAGGCCAAGGCGATCGCCGACGTGCTGGACGATCTCGCGTCCGGTCACCCGATGGACCGTGTGATCTGCGGCGATGTCGGCTTTGGCAAGACCGAGGTGGCGCTGCGCGCGGCGGCCGCCGTGGTGCTGTCGGGCAAGCAAGTGGCGATCGCGGTGCCGACGACGGTGCTGGCCCGGCAGCATGTCGCGACGTTCCAGAAGCGCTTTGCCCCGTTCGGCATCGAGGTCGGCAACCTGTCGCGCGCGACGTCAGGCGCTGAGCTGCGCGAGACCAGGGAGGGACTGCGCAGCGGCCGGATCAAGGTCGTGATCGGCACGCAGGCGCTCACCGGCAAGGACGTGAAGTTCGATGATCTCGGCCTCGTCATCATCGACGAGGAGCAGCATTTTGGTGCCGCCGAAAAAGCAAAGCTCTCCGGCCTCGCCAAGAATGTACATGTGCTCATGATGAGCGCGACGCCGATCCCGCGGACGCTGGCCGCCGGTCTTGCCGGTTTTCGCGATCTCAGCGTGATCGCTTCGCCACCGGTTCATCGGCTGCCGGTCGCAACCAGAATCGCACCGCTGTCGGATGCTGCCATCGCCAACGCATTGCTGCGCGAGCAGCGGCGCCACGGCCAGAGCTTTCTGATCTGTCCGCGCATTCAGGATCTCGATCCCATGCTGGCGCGGGTGCAGGCGGTGGCGCCGGACCTCCGCATCGTGTGTCTGCACGGCAGGCTGGCGGCCGACGAGATCGACGACCGCATGATGAGCTTCGTCGAGGGCAGGGCCGACGTCCTGCTCGCGACCAACATCGTCGAGAGCGGCCTCGACATTCCCCGTGCGAACACCATCGTGGTGTGCTGGCCGGAGAAGTTCGGCCTTGCGCAGCTGCACCAGCTGCGCGGGCGGGTCGGCCGCAGCGGCATCCGCGCCTTCGCCCATTTGCTGACGGAGACGGAGTCCGGGCAATCCGAGAAGCGCCTGGCAGTGCTCGAGGAGTTCAGTCGGCCCGGCGCCGGCTTTGCCATCAGCGAGCGCGACCTCGATCTGCGAGGCGCGGGAGACCTGTTCTCGGAGCAGCAATCCGGCCACGTGCAGGTGTTCGGGCCCGTGCTCTACAGTCACCTGCTGAAAATGGCCTCGGAGAAGGTCGACGAGGGGCGGGCCCCGGTGTGGGTGCCCGACCTCAATTTGCCGGTCGGGGACATGCTTCCCGACAGCTACGTGCAGTCCGAGCCGGTGCGGCTCGAGCTCTACGCGCGTGCAGCACGATGCAATGACGAAGACGACCTCGACGACCTCGAGGAGGAAACGTCGCGCCGCTTCGGCCCCTTGCCGAATGTCGCGCGCGACTTCTTCGGCGCAGCTCGGCTCAGGATCGAATGCAAGCGCAGAGGCATCATCCGCCTCGACGTCGGCCCCGGGGCGGTCGCCGCGACATTCCTGCCCGGGCGCTTGCGGAAGTCGCGGGGAAAGTCGCTGCAGCGCGACGGCGATCGCGTCGTCTATTACAGCCCGATGCGCGATGCGCCATTCGAGCGGGTTGAGGAGTTGTTCGAGGTGCTGGACGAGGGGTAAGGGCGCTTGCGCCTTCGTCAGCACGGGCACCGGAAGCAGGGCAGGCACGCGGTCTGTCGGCGTCGTCCTTCGACCGCAGCTTGACGTCATCTTCAGCGGTACCCGAGCAGAGTTGCTGGATGAAGGTTGAGGCGCTGCCAAAACTGCGAAAACAACCCCATGCACAGTAGCTAAGTGCCGCCGGCACAACGTCTTCTGCATTGGACGCAAAGGTCATTTGACGCGTCGGGCAAAACAGTGGCATTCTGCCATCTTCGGAAAATCCGCCGCGAAGCACTTTGGTCATTCCTCGCACACACCCCGTATTCAGCCGGAGTGGCTGAGCCTGTCAGCCGCCCAAGCCGCTAACGTGGAATTAATCCGAAAAGCCCACAATTTTAGGCACTTGTGTATGGGTGCTGCGTAAAGGAGGCGTCGCGAGGACGTTCCGGGAGCGGCTTCCTTTTGCTCGCTCATTGGGGTCAATGCACGTGACCATGACTTTCGAAACGCAAGGCTTCGTCGAAGAGCTCGACCCTGCAGCACTGGCAGCGGCAGTCGCCGCACCCGCAGTCCCAGAAGCTCCAGGGCCGGTCAAGCGGTCCAGCCGCAAGTCGGTCCTGGCACTGTCGGTGTGTGCCTTGGCCATCAACGGCGCGGCCGCCATCTATACGTTGCCCTCTGAGTTTCCGTCGCTGAATGTCGGCAGCTTGGCTGAACTGCTTCCGCGCCAGGAAGCTTCGGCGCCAAAAGCCGATTCGGTTGTCGCTGCTCTGAAGGACATTCAATCGGCCCAACAGCTACAGACTGCCTTGCTGAAGGAGAACAATGATTCCGTGCAGCAAAATGCAGCTTTGCTGCAGCAGGATTCGATGGTGCTGCTTTCTCTGCGACAGAGCATCACGGACGAACGGGTCGATGTGAGGAAGATATCTTCGCAGCTTTCCACGCTGATCGCGAAGGTCGACTCGCTGCAAAGTGCAATGATATCGGACATAACCTCCTCCATTCCAAGAGGGCACGCCCGCAATCGACTGGCGATGCGCAAACGGATGGTTCGGGAAGCGAAGCCTGTCGGGCCTGTTTCGGTTGGAGGAGCTCCGCTGAGTACGCCGGCCACGCCGCCGGCTCCGGAAAGCTGAAGCATTTTATTCAGCAACCTGAGCGGCGAACGCAGGGTGCTTTGGGTCTTGGGTGGCTCACCCTCTGACTTCTTCTGAAATTGGATATTGCACTTCTTTGCGATTGGAGCGCGAGCGGTGGCTAGCGCAACAGCCATCAGTTGCTTGACCTCGACCTCCAGCCGTATTCCTGATGCGGAATGGTGGCGGTGATGTCGGCCTCTTTGTCCGCTGAGAGGCGCCAGGCTGCCACCCCGAAGCACAAGGTCAAAATCAGGGCTGTCGCAAGCAGAAGCATCGAGACGAAATGGCTCACGCGCGTCCACCACAGTTTGAAACTACAGAGAGCGAACACGAGACACCGATTCGGAAAATACAGACGCGCTGACCTAAAGCCTGGTTTCCACAGCTAGTCATACCGGGCCAAAGGCGCTCACGATCCCGATCGTGATCGGGACCAACGCGACGATTGTCCATAAGGCGGGCGAGCTGGAGGATAGGCCGGCGAAAAAGATCAAGAGACCGAAGCCAACGAGGGCCGCCGAGATAGCATAGGCGAGTGCTTTTTCCATCATTCGATCCACAAGGAATACGGGATGGATTGCGCCTCTAGGACTCGTTGCCGGTCGAAACGTTCCTATGCCCGAATATCTGGATCAAGCGGTGCATCAGCATCTTTGATCCGTTGACGGGACGCATTGGCAGGTCAGCCGCCCACAGGGATGCTCGTCCTCCGCGGCTGACCCGCGAGATGTGGGCCTTGGAAAGCCCTCGATCAAAGCAACCATCTTCGAAACGTCAGAGAATTTGATCCGGAGTCCACCCGTGCGATTTTGTCCGGTCTCGCTATCCAACAGCGGGAGCGCGCAAGGGCCCTCAGCGACATCGCCAGACTCAGGAAAGAGGCATCCGCCGAGATCGAACGGTTGATCGCCTTCCTGGACGCCTCCGATCCCTATGTCGTGACCGAGCTTGAGCAAGGGGTTGATGATGGGCCCTGCGATACCGACGAATTGGAGGTCAGCGAGGGGGATGACGAGGACGTCCCTTGGAAGCCTCGACCACCACCACAGCCAAGAGCAATGGGCGGGCGGCGGTAGCACCGACCTGGAGGAAGACCCTACCGAGTCCGGGATTGCTGACTGGGAGGGTTTGCTAGAGCAGATTGGTATGCGGGATTGGACCGGGACGGTGATGGCATGAAACCAGCATGGAGGCGTGGCACCGCCGGCAAGCAGTCGGCCTGGCAAGCTAGGTGCCGGAAAACGTTGATAACGCTCGGCTGGTGCTTCAGGCGGTGCAAGAGCTGGTAGAGACCTTCCTGATGCAGGAACCAGCCGCGCCACTACCCGCGAATGTGGTCTCTCTGCGGGATCTTCCCTGCGCTTAGGCGGGCGGTAGTCTCAAAAAGATACGCCGCCGGGCTCGAAATACATTGTCCCGGCGGCGCCCTGTTTCAAACTGGGTCCAGCAATCCCAGTCATCCGAATATGAGCAATGCTTGTGCCAAGAGGCCCGCCGGAGCTTCCGCGTGACTCGGGGTCTGACGGCACGTCGTTAAAACAAACGCTGCCGTGCTGCAGTGCCACTCGCTACCAAGTGCACCACTTGAGACGGGATGCGGAGCTGCCATGGCGAACAGAAGAGTCGCGCCGGCGAAGGAATTTACGATCACCAGCGTGCGCGCTTTACGAGACAAGGCATTGATGAAAGCTGACATAGCCGAATCCCCATTGGTCCATTGGGAGAGGCTAGGCCGGGTTTGTTTCTGGATGGCTTCGCGGCGCTGAAAAATGGTTTCGTCGCGGGAATAGGCGGGAATAAGTGGCAAGGTCAAGAATGGTCTCATTTGGTCACTGCAGTCACTCCTTGACCCCCGACTGCTGGGAATGTTTAGGGAAATGGCGACTTCAGCGCGCCCACCGCGCATTGGGAGTCAATCTCGGTAGACGGGATGCGCCTATGACCGCCGCTCAGCCTGCCGACGTCAGGTGCCCCAAGTGCAAGCAGCCGACCCGGCTTGTGGAGCGGCTTTGGCGCCTCGAAACCTCCAGCTACGTCCGCGTTTTCAAATGCCAGTGCGGGGACTGGGACGATTAGGCCGCCTCAGTTGGCGGCCCGCCGGGTTCACGCTGGCGGACATCTTTTTAGTTTGTGCACACTAGTCACCATTAAACGCAGTGATTATTCTGGCACGATATCTCGCGTATTTTAAATTATTTTAATGGGTTGAGGGATGATGAGTACCTTTGATCAAGTTGTTTTCCATCGCGCCATTTCACTGCAGAAGCGATTTGCATTTCTCGAAGGTCAGATGGCCGAATTGGCTAACCTGCGGAATCGACTGGCGCACGCTGAGTTGCGGCGCTTTCGGTTGAGGGCGAGCCGGTCGGCTTTCAAGAAGGTGGCCCGAGGCCGCACCTGTAGATAACCTTTCCTCTCAACCTACACAGAATTGCCAGGCTCCCGCTTCTAAGCCCAAGCTATGGGAACGCGTGGGTCGGGTGATTCATGGAGCGGAAGCCGTTTGAAAGCATGTCTCTCGAAGAACTGTGGCAACTGCACACGGTCGTCAATGATATTCTCGCGAAGCGGCTAGTGGCGAAGAAAGAAGAGCTCGAACGACGACTGGAGCTGCTTAACCGAGAATACAAGGCTCCGCATTAAGCCGCCTCAGTGGCCCGCCGGTTCGGGGGCCGCTTTGTTCTCGTTTCTGGCACTGGCCTGTTTCCGACATTACTGGCCCGGTTTGATTTCGCAGGGGCCTCATTTTGAGTTCTGTATCGTTTGATACTTTGCTGACCAACGTGCCTTGCTAGTCTTTCCCAAACAGAGGGGGCAAGCATGGACCGGCTAAAGCACGCGCGGGGGCAGTTTGAGGCTCCGATCTGCCCTAATTGCCAGATCGGCATGAGGTGGTTTCGATCCGAGTTGGTGCGAGACAATCCGCCGTCGATACTCGCTCACCTCTTTGTCTGCCCTAATTGCAAGCGCGCTCAGCGCCAGGACCGCGAGATCTCGCCAGTTTGCGTTTCTCCCGGAAAGCTAGCGAGTCCGCGCCTTCGTGTAGTCGGCGAAAATAAGTAAGGCCGCCTCAGTTGGCCGCCTGTTTCGCCTGACACGCGGCGCACGATCAAGGGCGACGCATAGGCTTACTACTGGAGAATCGGCCCCGGCTTCAGGGGGCTTTTGGGGTAGGCCGGGGCCGCTCCGCCAGCTCGGCAGGGAGCCGGCAAGACTCTCAAGCTCCATATGGCGGCCTTGTTCCTCAGGAATCGACGCGACGCCCCCGGATCGCGAGCCGGGGATTGCCTCCCTCAAAGTCGGGCTGGACGTCGGCGCCGCGGCTTCCGCACCCCCTGACAGACGAACCGCGCTTCGATATCAGACAGTCGCACCTCATCAGCCCAACGATCCGCATCCAAAGCAACGTGACGCCCGCAATGGCAATAGGCCAACACGCCGCGAACACCCATCGCGCGCATTGCACCGAAGGTGATCTTCAGTGGCCTGCCGTCTGAGTGAGTAGGCGTGTGGCGTTTTGGGTGAGGCATTGCGCATCCAAACGCACTGCTCGCGAGAGTCAAATCGTCGAACGGTAGCGTTTCGAAAGGTGAGCTAACCACTTTCTGTGGTGGGTGTGGACAACGGCATCGGCTTCTTGCTGTCGGGCGCTATCCTCAGCGCGAGGCGAGCAACGATCGAGCCCCAAAAAATGGCGAGCCCGACAACAACGAAAATTTCCGCTGTCATTGTTGCACCTGCCGAGTGTGCACATTGTGTGCAGACAGCAAAAAGTCTCTCAACCTGAGAGGCCGAATATGGTCGTAAGTGATTGTTTTTGCTTGGTGAGCGCGCTGGGGCTCGAACCCAGGACCCCGTGATTAAAAGTCACGTGCTCTACCGGCTGAGCTACGCGCTCCCATGGCCGCTGATGGCTTGAAAGAGATCGCCATCGTGTTCGGTCATTTCGAGAAGCATGTCTTGCCGCCGCGCTCTACTTGCGTTGCGGGGAAAACCGGCTGTTTCCGGATCATGCTGTCGGCCCGCGCTGTGTAGGGGGAGTGGCTGCGGAGGTCAATAGTGCGGATGGCTGCCGAAGATCGCGGCAGGAGCGGCAATTCGTGCGCTGCTTCCGTTGGTTAGGTCAGGAATTTCAACCTGATTGGCGGGCCATCATCCACGCCGAAAGCGAGGATGGCCTGCCATCCGTCAGTTCGCCTCCCGCCGGACCTCGCTCGGCACCGGTTGCGGCGTGCCGCCCGGGTGGGGCAGCGCCACTGGGCGCAGGCCGATCAGCTCGGCGGTGCGGATCGCGCTGTCGCGCCAGAATTGGAACGAGTTGATGCGGCTGAGTTCGAGGATGGCAATCGCGACCGCGGCGAGGAACGGCAGGCTCTGGAGCACAAGGACGCCGGCGAAGATGTAGATCTCGGTGATCTGCCTAAAACTGTTCGAGGCGATCAGGACGCCGGCGCCGATCACCAGCAGAGTGCCGATCACGGCCTCCCAGAACGCCTGGAACTCGATCGACATCCGCGACAGGCCGCCTTTCGAGGTGCGGGCGAACGCGATGTGCTCGGTGATGAGGCCCTGCGCGACCGCACGCGACACCGTCCATTGCACGCTCATCGCCGCGATCATGGCGCCCAGCATCTGGCCAGGCTTGATCGCGACGCGGGCGCGGTACATCGACAGGAAGTGCGCCAGCGAGACAATGAAGGCGCCGATGATCGGCAGCGTCAGGATCTTGTCGGGGATGGCGATGTCGGCAAAGGCGACGATCGGCACCCAGACAAGATTGAGCAGCGCCACGACCACGCCGAGGCTTTCTGCGCCAAGCCAGTTCAGCCAGCCGAGGCCATATTCGCGCTTCTGGTCGGGCGTAAGCCGGCTCCTGCCGGGCAGGAAGAAGCGCCAGTGCTTCTTGACGATCTGGAGGCCGCCATAGGCCCAGCGGTGACGCTGCTTCTTGAAGGCTTCGTAGGTGTCGGGAAGCAGGCCCTGGCCGTAGCGATGGTTGGTGTAGTGGGTGGTCCAGCCGAGCTCCTGGATCGCCAGGCCGAGATCGGAATCCTCGCAGATCGTATCTGACGACCAGCCCCCCGCCATGTCCATCGCGGCGCGGCGGATCAGGCACATCGTGCCGTGCACGATGATGGCGTTGGCTTCGTTGCGCTGGACCATGCCGATGTCGAAGAAGCCGGCATATTCGCCGTTCATGATGTAGTGCATGATCGACAGGTTGCCGTCACGATGCTCCTGCGGCGCCTGCACGAGGCCGACGCGCGGATCGGCGAAAGCCGGCACGAGGTCCTTCAGCCAGTCGGGATCGACGACATAGTCGGCATCGAGGATGCCGATGATCTCGGCATCCGCCGCGGTGCGGTCCATCGCGATGCGCAGCGCGCCGGCCTTGAAGCCCTGCACCTTCTCGGCATTGATGAACTTGAAGCGTTCACCGAGCGCGCGGCAATGATCCTGGATCGGCTGCCAGAAGGCGGGATCCGGCGTGTTGTTGATGATGACGACGCATTCGTAGTTCGGATAGTTCAGCCGCGACAGCGCATCCAGCGTCTGCTTGAGCATCTCGACCGGCTCGAAATAAGCGGGGATGTGGATCGAGACTTTCGGGTAGTAATTCTCGGGCACGTTCTCGACCGGCTTGCTCTTGGTGAGCAGCCGCTGCGGACGCCGGCCGAACGCGACGGCCGCGATCTCGTCAATACGCGCCATCGCGATGAGGACGAGCGGAACGAGCAGGATCATGCCCAGCGTCAGCGCGAAGGCCGAGCCGAAGACGAAGTAATGGCTGTTCCAGAACGCGAACACCGTGGCGGCCCAGGCGCCGACGCCGTTGGCTGCCGCCGACAGCAGGAAGGCCTGCTTGGCGGTCGCTTTCTCGATGCGCAGGATCGGCAGCGACAAGAGGGTGCCGACCAGCAGCGCGATGCCCATCAGCTTCCAATAATCGGGGTTCTCGACCGGACCGGTCCAGGCGAATTTCGGCTCGCCGCTGGCGTTGAGGATGCCCCAATAGGGACCGACGCCGCCTTCGTAGAACTTCCAGGGCCGATCGATGGCTTCGACGATGTTGTAGTCCATGCCCATCGCTTCGGCGCGGCTGACGAAATTGCGTAAGGTCAGGGCCTGCTTGAATGGACCGGGGTCGGCATTGCGCAAGTTGTAGCCCGCGCTCGGCCAGCCGAACTCGGCAATCACGATGCGCTTGCCGGGAAACAACTTGCGCAGAAGTTCGTAACGATCGACCGCCTGATCCACAGCCTGGTCAGAGCGGAAGTTTTCCCAATAGGGCAGCACGTGAGCGGCGATGAAGTCGACGCTGGAGGCGAGGTCCGGAAAATCGCGCCAGATGTTCCAGATCTCGCCGGTGGTGACGGGAACGCGGACCGCGCTCTTGACCTTCTTGATCTTCTCGATGAGGTCCTCGACCTTCTGCTCGCCGCGGAAGATCACCTCGTTGCCGACCACGATGCCGATCACGTTGCTGTTCTTGCGGGCGAGCTCGATGGCGGCCTTGATCTCCCGCTCGTTGCGATCCTCGTCCTTGTCGATCCAGGCGCCTACGGTGACCTTGAGGCCGAACTCGGCGGCGATCGGCGGCACCAGCTCGCTGCCCTCCGTCGCGGTGTAGGACCGGATCGCTCGCGTGAGGGTCGAGAGCTTCTTCATGTCCGCGCGAATCTTGTCGGGGTCGACGTTGATGTCGACGACGTGTCCCGGTTCGAACGGCGTATAGGACAGACTCGGCACCAAGCCCTTGAAATCGGGCGCGGGTTCCTTGTCGCGGAGGACTCCCCACAGTCCCGCATGGAGCGCAGACACAAGCAACAGAACGGCGGCGACAACGCGCATCGCGGCTAACCAAAAGGGGCTGAGGTGGCAGGGAAGCGGATCCGACCCCGAGATCCGACCGAGTCCGCGGCAAAGGGAGCATACCTCTGCTGCGCGGTTTCACAACTGTCATGGCCTCATGTCCTTATGAGGGCATGGCCTTTTTCGAACGACGCGCGGCAGTGCCAACCGTGTCTTGGCCGATCGTTCCTGAACGACAGCTGAAACGACGCTTGGCTATTTCTGGGGCGCGGGCGTCGGGCTTGCCGCAGGCGAGGGGCTTGCGGCTGGCTGGGCGGCCTGCGCATTGCCCGGCGTCGGCGCTGGGGTTTGCGAGGCGCTCGCCGCCGCCTGCTGCGGCTGGGACGCCGGGTTGATCCAGCAAGCGTGCACGCGGCTATCCAGGGTCTCGGCGACCTTGGGATCGATTTGCCCGCCGAAGCGGGTCAGGCAGCGGAACGCAGCCTGGATGTGGCCGCCGGGGCAGCCGAAACGGTCGTAGAGGTCGAGATGGCGGAATGCAGTATCGAGATCATCCCGCCACATCAGCCGCACCACGCGCCGGCCAAGCCAGACGCATTCGGGATTGCCGGCGGGGCCGTTGATGACCTGGGCCGCTTCCGCGAATTCGTCGGTGCGGCGCTGGTTCTGGGCAGCGTCCTTGGCCGCGTCCGCGGGCTGGGCCGCGGCCTTCTGGTCGGGGGCGGGCGTGCCGCTCTGGGCGGAGGCGCCACCGAGGCCGGCGAGAACGAGAAGGGAGGAGACGGCCAAGGTGGCGGCGAACTGCCGCAGGACCGCATTTCGTAACTCGAACACCCGTTGCCGCATGAATTCCCCAATGTATCTGCTGGTCGTCCGCGTCAGGATCCCGCAGACGCGTCGGTGATGGCGTCCAAATGGGTCTCCAATGCGGCGGAAAAGTCTTTCCGAGTCCATGACCTGTATTTGGAATTTTGTCCAGCAAAGTCACAATCCTAGGCCCCGGTCGAACGGCCGCAGCCAGATTCCTGGGAGCAGCGGATCCACACCCGGGCGCACCCCCTTGGCAGACGGCGTGCAAGCAGGTAATCGACGGACCCTTCGCGGAGGACGGAACCGATTTCTCTTCGTACGCCACTGGCGCTTCTGCTCGTTTCACTGGGTGCGATTGCTGCCGTGTGGTGGTGGTTGGCGACGCCAATCACGCTCGCGCGCGCGCCGATCGATCCCGCCGAGAAGGTCCAATGCGTCTCCTACGCGCCGTTCCGCGGCGAGCAGTCGCCGCTGGAGACGTGGACCCATATCGAGGCGGACCAGATCGAGCAGGACCTGCGCCAGCTCAAGGAGATCACTGACTGCGTCCGCACCTATTCGATGGAGAACGGGCTCGACCAGGTGCCGGCGATCGCCGCCAAGGTCGGCGGCCTGAAAGTGCTCCAGGGCATCTGGCTCTCCAGCAACCGCACCAAGAATTTCGAGCAGGCCGCGCTCGCGGTTCGCCTCACCAAGGAATTTCCTTCCATCATCACCACGGTCATCGTTGGCAACGAGGTGCTGCTTCGCGGCGAGATGACGACGGCGGACCTCGTCTCCATCATCCGCTCGGTCAAGGCGCAGGTTAGCGTGCCCGTCACCTATGCGGACGTCTGGGAGTACTGGCTGAAGAATCGCGAGGTCTATGACGCCGTCGACTTCGTCACGATCCACATCCTGCCCTATTGGGAGGATTTCCCGGTGAAGGCGAAATTCGCCAGCGCCCATGTCGAGTCGATCCGCGAACGCATGGCGGTGGCGTTTCCGGGCAAGGAGATCCTGATCGGCGAAACCGGCTGGCCGAGCGAGGGACGTATGCGCGACGGCGCGCTGCCGTCGCGCACCAACCAGGCGCGGGTGGTTTCCGAGATCCTGAGCCTTGCGAAGGCACAGAAGTTCCGTGTCAACCTGATCGAGTCCTACGACCAGCCGTGGAAGCGCAAGCTGGAAGGCACCGTCGGTGGCTATTGGGGCCTGTATGATTCGGTGCGCCGCGGCCTGAAGTATCCGCCGGGCGAGCCGATCAGCAATTTCCCGTACTGGAAATGGTACATGGGCGCGGGCATGGGCCTCAGCGTGCTGGTGTTCGCGGTTGCCGGTCTCACGCTGCGCCGGCGGCCGTGGACGCCGCGCTTCTCGGCCTGGCTCGGCGTCGGCATCTCGGCGACGACGGCGGGCATCCTGCTCGGCATCGGCGCCGATAAGATGTATTACGAGAGCTACGGCATCGGCGGCTGGCTGCTCTGGGGCGCGCTGCTCCTCGCCGGCATCCTGTCGCCGATCTTCTGCGCGCAGGCGATGGTGATCGGCCGCAGCCTTCCCACCTTCCTCGATCTGCTCGGCCCGCGCGAGGGCCGGAAATGGTCCAAGCTCACCGCCGTGCTCGGCCTGACGCTGGCCGTGGCCGCGGTGATCGCGGCGCAGACCGCGCTCGGCTTCGTGTTCGACCCGCGCTACAAGGATTTTCCCTACGCCGCGCTGACGATGGCCGTGGTGCCATTTGCGCTGCTGATGCTGAACCGGCCGCAGATCGGCCAGCGTCCGATCGCGGAGGCGGTGTTCGCGGGCCTGCTGGCGCTGTCGGCCGTCTATGTGCTGTTCAACGAGGGCCGCGACAATTGGCAGTCGCTGTGGACCTGCGCGATCTACCTCTTGTTCGCGCTCACGCTGTGGCGGGCGCGGGCCGAGCAAATCCAAGAATGAACAGGCCAATCGCAAGGCCCGACAGCACGACATTGTAGAGCACGATGCCGAGGCCGGCGGCGATGACGCCGACGGTGAGCAGCACGATCGACGGCCGCATCAGGTTCAGCGTCGCAACCACCAGCGCGACGATCCCGAACACCGAATTCTTGAACAGCACCGTCGAGACCGAGCGCGCCTTGCAGAGCAGCGTCTGAAGGCCGGCATCGCAGGCGAGCGCGACTTGCGACAGTTCGATCGCGAGGTAGCGCAGATAAAGCGCATAGCCGACGGAGGCGAAGCCGACGACGATCAGGAACTGCACCTGGTAGGGCGTGAGGCGGAAGGGCTTTTTTGTCATGGCGGCAATATGGTCGGGATGGCACCGGCAGGCAACAGGGCAGGCGAAGTTTCTGCTGACCGCATCCCCCAGGAACACAAGAGGGGCGGGCTGGTTCTGATGTTGTGACGCCTAACGCATGATGTCTTCGAGGAGTGAGCATGGACAAGCCAACCCAGGAGCAGCTGAAAGAGCTCAAGAGGCTGAGCAAGGAAGCGCGGGTCGACGATTGGTCCGAGGTCGTACAGTCCAAGGATGAAGCGGAGATGCGTATTCGCGATCTGAAGGAAAAGGCGCGCATCGAATAGTGATTGCCTGCGCGGAGATCCATCAAGGTCAATTTTGCGCCTTTCGGCTCTGTTCTGAGGGACGGCGCTCGTATTTCTCGGCCAATGCGAGCAGCCCCTTAACGCGGAGCCGAGGGCCCAGCGCCAGGGTCCGCATTCCCATCGGCTTGTCGTTCATATCGCGGTCAATGCCGATCAGCAGACCTGTTCCCGCCGCGACGAGAAGCCTCAGCACGTCATCCAGTTCATCAAAGCACGCGAGTTTCGGATGGGCGACTCCTGAAGCGGCGTTGGACGAGCGCGAACTTGCTGCGAAAGAGCGTCTCAGGTCCAAGCGTCCGATGGTCGCATGCGCGCGCAACGCCGGATTTCATCGCTGATCTTGCGGCGAGTCCGCGCGCCGCCCCCGACAAAGCGCCCGCGAATGTTTTGGCGCCTATCGCCTGAAGAACGAGGACAGCGTCGATCCTGCAGACGTTGACGCCGCCTCCGGCTTCGGCGGCGCGGGCTGCGCCGCAGGTGGGGGTGCAGGCGGCGGCTCCTCGCGCTTCGAGCGTTTCGAGGAATAGTTGCGCCGGCGCTTGTCCGGCTTTGCAATTGGCGCGGGCGCCGAGGCGCTCTCGGCCTGCGGCACCGCCTCTTGGCTCTTCTCGGCGTTCTTGTCTTGAACCCTGTCTTGAGTCTTCTCCGGCCCCTTTTCTTGAGCCCTCTCTTGACCGCCGCGCATCGATAGGCGCTGGCCGTCGAACACGGTGGTCTCGCAGTGGCGGTCGTTCTCGGTCAGGCCGGCGCACAGTTTTGCGGCGGCGGCGGCGTTGATCAGGGGCCCGGCACCCAAACGGAGCTGCATGCCGAGGCCCGCGGCGCCCTCCTTGATCATGATGATCGGCCGCAACGCTCCAACTTCCGGATGGGATTTGGTCACGCCGCGCCAGAGCGTGCGCAGGCCATCGATCGAGTTGGCACCGCCGAGGTCGATGGCAAAGCGCGTCTGCTGGACTGCGATCGCGGGCGCTTCGGTCTCGGCTGCTTCCGGGGGCTTCGTTGCTGTCGCGACGACCTCGGTTGGAGTAGGAGCCGGCTCGGGCTTCTTCTCGGCGGCCTTCTCGGCTGCCTCAGGTTGAATCAGTTTCGACGCGGCTGTATCCGGCGGCGCCATGATCGACTTGGACGGCACCAGCGGAATGGTCGGCAGCGCCGAAGTCATGGCCGGTGACTGCTGCACGAGCGAAGCGGCGGCCGCCGTCTGCGGCGGCGGGCTCGACGGCTCCTTCGCAGTCTCCTTCGGCGTATCCTTCTGGGTATCCTTCTGGGTATCCTTGGCGGCTTCGGTGCGCGGCTTCTCGCTCGCCGGAGCTGGCGTCGAGACTACCGGCGCGACGCTGGGAGCTGCGGTCGCTGGCGCGACATCCTGCGGCTTGGCGCCTTGCGGCGGCGTGGCTTTCTGCTTGGCGATGGCACCGGTGACGGAATCGAGACCCTGCTCGAGCACCGTGACGCGTGAATAGAGCCGGTCGCGGTCGCTGTTCAGCGTCTCGATGGCGGCGGCGAGGCGGCGTGCCTCGTTCTGGCTGTCCTTGGTCAGCATTTGGAGCCGGTCGGCCTGGCGTGCGAGGTCAGCGGAGGCGATTTGGTCACGGCGCCAGCCAATATGGGCCTGGTTGGCCACCACCGCGATGACGACGGCCCCGACGGCCGCGACGCCCCACGAGCCCAGCCGCCACATCATGCGGCGGTCGAACGCGCTTTCCTCGGCCAAAAGTCCGGAGAACAGCCCGCCGGTCTCCTTGGTGTCGAAGGCATCCGCCAGTGGGTCGGAATCCTTTGCCATGAACGTTAAGTGCCCAGCCCTGTCTGGCTTCCCCGAATCAATCAGGGAACATTAACAGGAAAAGCGTGCCGCACTTGAATTCCGGGCGTTTGCGGGGGTAGCAAGGCGAGAGCATCTGGGCGGCCTGCCGTCCGCCGCACCATTGATCCGGCCGTATCTGACAGGATTCCGATGACCGCCCGTTCCAGCCTTACGATCGTGCTCGCCGCCGGCGAAGGCACGCGCATGCAATCGAGCCTGCCGAAGGTGCTGCATCCCGTCGCGCATCAGACGCTGCTCGCCCATGTGCTCGCCGCCGCACCAAAGGGAACCGGCACATCGCTCGCCGTCGTGATCGGTCCCGATCACCAGGCCGTCGCGGAGGAGGCGAGGCGCAGCCGCCCCGACGCACTCACCTTCGTGCAAGCCGACCGGCTCGGCACCGCGCATGCGGTGCTGGCGGCCCGCGAGGCGATCGCGCGGGGGGTGGACGATCTCTTGATCGCGTTCGGCGACACGCCGCTGATCTCGGCCGAAACCTTCGCACGGCTGCGCGAACCGCTCGCCAGGGGCGCGGCCATCGCCGCGCTCGGTTTTCGCGCCGCCGATCCCACCGGCTATGGCCGCTTCATCGTCGAGGGCGACCGCCTGGTCGCGATCCGCGAACAGCCCGACGCCAGCGAAGCGGAGCGCAAGATTGATCTCTGCAACGCCGGCGTGATGGCGATCGACGGTCGCCGCGCGCTCGAAATCCTCGGGCAGGTCGGCAATGCCAATTCCAAGAGCGAATATTATCTGACGGACGCAATCGGCATCGTCCGCGACAAGGGATGGGAGTCCGTGGTGATCGAGACCAGTGAAGACGAGGTGCGCGGCATCAACACCAAGGCGCAGCTCGCCGAAGCGGAAGGCGTGATGCAGGCGCGCTTACGCAAAGCGGCGATGGAGGCCGGCGTCACGCTGATCGCGCCGGAGACGGTGTACCTGTCCGCCGACACCGTATTCGGCAAGGACGTCACCATCGAGCCGTTCGTGGTAATCGGCCCGAGCATCTCGATTGCCGACGGCGCGGTGATCCATTCCTTCTCGCACATCGTGCAGAGTTCGATTGGCAAGAACGCGTCTGTCGGTCCGTTCGCGCGCATGAGGCCGGGCAGCTCGCTCGGCGAAGGCGCCAAAATCGGCAACTTCGTGGAGACCAAGGCCGCGACTCTCGAGGCGGGAGCGAAAGCCAATCATCTCGCCTACATCGGTGATGCGATCGTCGGCGCCAAGTCCAACATCGGCGCCGGCACCATCACCTGCAACTATGACGGCTTTGGGAAGCACAAGACGGTGATCGGGCAGGGCGCCTTCGTCGGCACCAACTCCTCGCTGGTCGCGCCCGTGAAAATCGGCAACGGCGCCTATATCGGCTCCGGCTCGGTGATCACCCGCGATGTGCCCGACGATGCGATGGCGCTGGAGCGCAACCAGCAGACCATCCGGGAAGGGGGCGCGGTGCGTTATCGCGAGATGAAGACCGGCGGCAAGACTCCCGAAAAGAAGCCGGAGAAGTGAGCGAGGCTATTCGTCGTCGGCAAATTCGGAGAAGATGGCGCGGGTCAGGCGCCAGCCGCGCGGCTTGGCGCGCTTGGCCGGCTCGCCTTCGGGATGCTTGATGAAAAGCGGCTTGTTCTCCTTGCCGCGCAGGGGCGGCGGCCAATGCGCAAGGTGCGTGCCCGAGGTCTCGCTGGCGCGCAGATAGATCGACGACAGGCCTTTGCGGTCGGATGAGCTTCTCATGGCCGTCTCTCCCGGGCGGGAATCGTTGGTCAAACATGTTGACAGTGAGTTAACGTGCGAGGTTAAAGGCCGGCCAAATCGACGCAGGCGGGGCTCGGTGTGATCGGTGCTGTCTCAATCAGCAATAATTATTGAGTACCTGGTTCCGTAGGAGTTTCGCTAAAACCAACCGCGTCGTTTAGGCGATTTTTCGGCGATTTGGGGGATAGTGATCCGCATGTGCGGGATTGTCGGCATTCTCGGGCGCGAACCGGTTGCGGAGCAATTGGTGGATTCGCTCAAACGTCTCGAATATCGCGGCTATGATTCCGCGGGCGTCGCCACACTCGAAGGCAAGCACCTGGAGCGCCGCCGCGCCGAGGGCAAGCTGAAGAACCTGGAGAAGCGGCTCGAGGCGGAGCCGTTGCAGGGTACCACCGGCATCGGTCATACCCGCTGGGCCACCCATGGCAAGCCGACCGTCAACAACGCGCATCCGCACGCGACCGAACGCGTCGCCGTGGTCCACAACGGCATCATCGAGAATTTCCGCGAGCTGCGCGAGGAGCTCGAGACGAAGGGTACGGTATTCCACACCGAGACCGACACCGAGATCGTGGTGCACCTCGTCGACGATCTGCTCGCGCGCGGCAACAAGCCGGTCGAAGCGGTCAAGCTGACGCTGGCGCGCTTACGCGGCGCCTTCGCCCTCGGCTTCATCTTCGCTGGCGACGACGACCTCATGATCGGCGCCCGCAACGGCCCGCCGCTTGCGATCGGCTATGGCGACGGCGAGATGTATCTCGGCTCCGATGCCATCGCGCTCGGCCCCTTCACCGAGACGATCAGCTATCTCGAAGACGGCGACTGGGTCGTGCTCACACGCAAGAGCGCTGATATCTTCGACAAGGACGGTCACCCCGTCCAGCGCGACAAGATCAGGCACGCGGCCTCGACCTCGCTGGTCGACAAGGCCAATTACCGCCACTTCATGGCGAAGGAGATCCACGAGCAGCCCGAAGTGGTTGGCCATACCCTCGCGCGCTATGTCGACATGGCAACCGAGCACGTCGCGCTGCCGGTCAAGCTGCCGTTCGACTTCAAGACGATCCAGCGCATCAACATCACGGCCTGCGGCACCGCGAGCTATGCCGGCTACGTTGCAAAGTACTGGTTCGAGCGTTTTGCGCGCGTGCCGGTCGAGGTGGACGTCGCCTCCGAATTCCGCTACCGCGAAGCGCCCCTGCGCAAGGGTGATCTCGCCATCTTCATCTCGCAATCCGGCGAGACTGCCGACACGCTGGCGGCGCTGCGCTACGCCAAGGCCGCGGGCGTGCACACGGTCGCCGTCGTCAACGTGGCGACCTCGACGATCGCGCGCGAGAGCGAGACCGTGCTGCAAACGCTCGCCGGTCCCGAGATCGGCGTCGCCTCGACCAAAGCCTTCACCTGCCAGTTGATGGTGCTGGCAAACCTTGCCATTGCGGCCGGCAAGGCTCGCGGTGAATTGTCCGACGAGGACGAGACCAAGCTCGTCCATGGCCTCGTCGAGATCCCGCGCTTGATGTCGGATGCGCTCACCACCGAGGTGGAGATCGAGCGTCTGGCGCGCGAGATCGCAAAGTCGCGCGACGTGCTCTATCTCGGCCGCGGTACCAGTTTTCCGCTGGCGCTCGAAGGCGCGCTGAAGCTGAAGGAAATATCCTACATCCACGCCGAAGGCTACGCTGCCGGCGAGCTGAAGCACGGACCCATCGCGCTGATCGACGAAGCCATGCCCGTCGTCGTCATCGCGCCGTATGACCAGGTGTTCGAAAAGACTGTCTCAAACATGCAGGAGGTCGCCGCCCGCGGCGGCAAAATCATTCTGATGACCGACGCCAAGGGCGCGGCGGAGGCGACCGTCGATTCTCTCGTCACCATCGTCATGCCTGACATGGCGGCGGCGTTCACGCCGATGGTCTATGCCGTTCCGGTGCAGCTGCTCGCCTATCACACGGCCGTGGTGATGGGCACCGACGTGGACCAGCCGCGCAACCTCGCAAAATCGGTGACCGTGGAATAGGCACAAGGGATATCGGTTGGTCGCAGTCTTCCCAAACCTGCTAGAAGCCCCTAGCTTGTGTGCTGCGACCCATCTGGAACCCTAATGACCCCCCGCGACGACGCGCCTGCGCCACCTGATCCCATTCCGGAACCACATACCGGCCTGATCGGCCGTTTCCGCAATTATTTTCTGACCGGCCTCGTCGTGACGGGGCCTATCGCGATCACGCTCTACCTGGTCTGGTGGTTCGTGACCTGGGTCGATGGCGTGGTGCGGCCGTTCGTGCCGCTGGCCTATCGGCCTGAAACATATCTGCCCTACGTCATTCCGGGCTGGGGACTGGTTGTCGCGTTTTTCACGCTGACGCTGGTCGGTTTCCTCGCGGCCAACCTGATCGGCCGGACGCTGGTCGACGTCGGCGAGACCTTTCTCGGCCGGATCCCGGCCGTGCGCGCCATCTACCGCGGCCTCAAGCAGGTGTTCGAGACATTGTTCTCGGGCAAGGGCTCGAGCTTCCGGAAAGTGGGCCTGGTCGAGTTTCCTTCGCCCGGCATGTGGTCGATCGTGCTGATCTCGCAATCGCCGAACGAAGACATTGCGCGCAACCTGCCCGGACAGGAGGAACACGTCTCGGTATTCCTGCCGTGCTCGCCGAATCCGACCACCGGCTTCTTCTTCTATGTCCCCAAAAGCAAGATCATCGAGGTCGATCTCACCGCTGAGGACGCGGCCACGCTGATCATGTCGGCCGGCGTGGTTCAGCCGGGCTCGGCGCCAGATCCGAAGAAGGCCGCCGCGCTCGCGGGCGTCGCCAACGCCGCACGCATCGCGAATGCGTCTGCGCTCCAGCCTGCGAAAGTGGAGTAGGGCCATTCCCGCGCGGGATGGCCACATTCACGCGGGCGTTCGCGTCCTCTGCTACTGTCCGGTCGACTGAGCGTATCGTTCGGAATTCGACCTGGAGTGCATGATGTCCAAAACCATTGCGATCCTCGCGCCCGGTGCCATGGGCAGTGCCGTGGCTCGCCGCCTCGGCGAGAATGGCGCACGCGTGCTGACGTCCCTGAAAGGGCGAAGTGAAGCCACCCTGAAGCGCGCGGCGGACGCTGGCATGGTCGGCGCCGAGGACGACGCGCTTGCTGAAGCCGATATCATCCTCTCGATCGTGCCTCCGGGCGAAGCAGTGGCGCTGGCTGAACGGCTGGCCGCGCTGATCGTCCGGCGCGAGAAGAAGCCGGTTGTGGTCGACTGCAACGCCGTCAATGTCGACACCGTGCAAAGGATCGCGGAGATCATCGGCTCGGCGCAGGCGCCATTCGTCGATGCCGGCATCATCGGCTTTCCGCCGCAGCCGGGGGGCAAGAGCCCGGCCTTCTACATGTCCGGCGAGTACGCCAAGGACGTCGCCGTTCTGAACGACCTTGGTCTCGACGTGCGGATCGTTGAAGGCCCGGTCGGCGCAGCCTCTGCGCTCAAGATGTCCTACGCCGGGATCGTCAAGGGTCTCGCCGGCATCGGCTCGGCCATGGTAATCGCGGCAACGAAAGCGGGCGCGGCCGAGGCGCTGCGCGACGAGCTCGCGCTCAGCCAACCCGCGATCCTGGCTCGGCTCGAGATCGCGCTGCCCGACATGATCCCGAAAGCCTATCGCTGGGTCGCGGAAATGCGGGAGATTTCCGGATTCCTCGGCCCCGATCATCCGGCCAGCCAGATCTACGAGGGTTTTGCGCGGTGGTTCGAGCATCTCGCGGAGGACGCGAAGGGCGAGGCGGCGGATGCGGAGCTGTTGAAGTCGTTCGCCGCGCGCATCGCGCAGAAGAAATCCTGATCGCCTGATCTCACGTCACCACAATCATTCACTCGCCGTGCGCTGAAACGGATTCCAGAAAACCCTGGATATCCCGGTCGCGTCTCAGGCGCACGACCGGGACATCAGGGCCATATTGAATGCGCTCGGCCTCGATGGCGGGCACGCGCTCCGTGTTGTAGCGCCACGCCTCTTTCATCAGTTTCCAGTCGAACTGTTCCGGACATCCCTCGGGCAAATCGGGCCGTGCGGTAGCGCGATCGAAAGCCGAGCGCCAGAGAATGCGCCATTGGCAAAGCCAGCGCGGACGGTCGATAACGACCAGCGTATCGGCGCGCGCGAGCGTGAGATCGAAGGCCAGCCCCGAGAAGCTGCCGTCGACGACCCACGCATCGCCCGCGATTGCCTCAGCGACGCGCGAGCGAAAGTTTGCCTTGTCGGATGGCTTCCAGCCCGACCGCCAGTAGAGCACGTCGAGATGGACCACCGGCAGATCGAGCTTCTGCCCGAGATTTCGGGACAGGCTTGTTTTTCCGCTTCCCTGGGAGCCAACGACGATGATCCGGCGCATGGCCGAAGGTTTTCACGAAAACGCTCGCAACGAAAGATAGCACTCTTGGCCAAGACCGAGGCGGCCGCATCCTTCGCTCCCGCGAGACGATTGGTTGAGATGCGCAGGTCTGTGTCCACGCCGTCATTGCGAGCGCAGCGAAGCAATCCAGAGTCCCTCCGCGGCAAGATTCTGGATTGCTTCGCTGCGCTCGCAATGACGGGGAGGAGGCGTCCCGGCTGTAGCTCAGCCCGCTCCGATCAGCGGAATCGCCTCGTCCCGCTCATACAGATACAGCAGGCACCGCAACGCTTCGCCGCGCTCGCCCTTCAGCTTCGGATCGTCCTTCAGGATGCGCAGCGCCTCGTCGCGCGCCTGGGTGATGAGCTGGCCATGGACTTCCGAACGCGCGATGCGATAGCCGGGCAGGCCGCTCTGGCGCACGCCCAGCACGTCGCCTTCGCCGCGCAGCTTTAAATCTTCCTCGGCGATGCGGAAGCCGTCGGTGGTTTCGCGGATCACCTTCAGCCGCGCCTTCGACATCTCGCCGAGCGGCTCCGAATACAGCAGCAGGCAGGTCGAGGCTTCCGAGCCGCGCCCGATCCGGCCGCGCAGCTGATGCAATTGGGCAAGACCAAATCGTTCGGCGTTCTCGACTACCATGATGGTCGCGGCCGGCACGTCGACGCCGACTTCGACCACGGTGGTCGCGACCAGAAGCCCGATCTCGTGGGCGGCGAACTTGCCCATAACGCGGTCCTTCTCGGTGCCCTTCATCTGGCCGTGGACGAGGCCGACGCGCTCACCGAAGCGTTTTTGCAGGCTTTGGAAACGCTTCGTCGCGTTGGTCAGGTGCTCGGTGCCCTCGGCCTCGGATTCCTCGACCAGCGGGCAGATCCAGTAGACCAGCTTGCCGGATTGGAGCGCGCGGCCGATGCCGTCCATGACCTCCTCGATTCGGCTCATCGGCACCGCGCGGGTGTCGATTGGCTGGCGGCCGGCTGGCTTTTCGCGCAGCTCGGAGATGTCCATGTCGCCGAAATAGGTCAGCACCAGCGTGCGCGGGATCGGCGTTGCACTCAGCACCAGCACATCGACGGATTCGCCCTTCGAGGTCAGCGCGAGGCGTTCGCGCACGCCAAAGCGGTGCTGCTCGTCGACGATGGCGAGCGCGAGGTCCTTGAAGATGACATCGTCCTGGATCAGCGCATGCGTGCCGACGAGGAGGTTGATCTCGCCGGCTTCAAGCTGCGCCAACAACTCCCGACGCTCCTTGCCCTTTTCGCGGCCGGTGAGGATCGCAACCCGCATGCCGGCGCGCTCGGCGAGCGGGGCGATGGTCTTGATGTGCTGGCGCGCCAGGATCTCGGTCGGGGCCATCAGCGCGGCCTGCTTGCCGACCTCGGCGACCGCGGTGGCAGCTAACAGCGCCACTACGGTCTTGCCGGATCCGACGTCGCCCTGGAGCAGGCGCAGCATGCGCACGGGCTGTTTCAGGTCCTCGGCGATGGCCGCAGCAGCGCTGCGCTGCGACGGCGTGAGCGCGTAGGGCAGGGCGTCGATGATGTTGTTGCGCAGGTGCCCGTCGCCGGCATTGCGCACGCCGGCGGGGCGGCGCAATTGCGCGCGGATCAGGGCGAGTGCGAGCTGGCCGGCGAGCAGTTCGTCGAAGGCGAGACGCGACCAGAACGGCTGGTCCGGCAGGACGTCGGTGAGCTCGACCGGCTGGTGCACGCGCGTGAGCGCCTCGGTAACCGGAGGAAAATTGCAGCGGCGCATCACCTCCGGACTGATCCACTCCGGCAGGGCTGGCAGCTTTTGAAGGGCCTGCGCGATCGCGCGGCGCAGCGAGCCGAGCGCGAGGCCCTCGGTCAGCGGATACACCGGATCGATGCCAGAGAGCTTTGCAATCGCCTCTTCGTCGAGCACGCGATCGGGATGCACGATCTGCGGGATGCCGTCATACATCTGCAGCGTGCCGGAGACGTAGCGCTTCTCGCCTACCGGCAGCAGCTTTTCGACATAGCCGGGCTTGGCGCGGAAGAAGGTCAGCACGACCTCTCCGGTGTCGTCGCTGGCGTAGACGAGATAGGGCGCGCGCGCGTTGCGCGGCGGGGGCGGGCGATGGCGGTCGACGGTGACCTCCAGCGTCACCATGGTTCCCTGGACGGCGTCGCGGATTTTTGGCCGGGTCCGGCGGTCGATGACGTGGCTCGGCAGGTGCAGCAGCAGATCGACCAGCCGCGGCGTCTCGTTGCGGCTGAGCAGGTACTGCAACAGCTTGTCTTGCTTCGGACCGACGCCGGGCAGGCTGGTCACGGGAGCAAACAGCGGATTGAGCAGACTGGGGCGCATTCTCGCAACAATCGTCACGCGGGCTCAACCCGCGCATCCATCTATTCAAGAGGATGGATTGCCGGGTCAAGCCCGGCAATGACGACCACAAACAATTGCAACAACAAAGGGCTGACACGGCCGGTCCGAGTGGCTATATCCACCCCGCCCGGCACGTCCGGGCTTTCTGCGTTTGACTGGATTTGAGACATGACGGGAACGACACGATCGAGCAGCGGGCTCGACGACCGCCGCAAGCGGCTTCTGTTCCGCTGCTGGCACCGCGGCACGCGCGAGATGGACCTGATCCTCGGCCGCTTTGCGGATGCCGAGATCGGCAATTTGTCCGAGCCTGAATTGATCGAGCTCGAGCGCTTGCTCGAGGTCAACGATCCCGATCTCTATGCCGCGGTCACCGGCGACAAGGTGCTTCCGGCCGATGTCCCCGGCGCGCTGTTTGCCCGCATCAAGGCATTCCCGATCGCGGACGGCGACGCATGAAGCAGGGCATGAAATCACCGGCCGAGCTGCTGACGCCCGGCCGCGCGCTGACGCTTGCCAATGTCGCCGAGGGCGCCGAAGGCCTCGTCGTCTCCGATCTCGCCCGTGCCATCGCGGCGCGGCCGAAGAAGCCGGCGGTCAGCCTTGCGGTGGTCTGCCGCGACGGTCCGCGCATGCAGCAGCTCGAACGGGCACTGCAATTCTTCGCGCCCGATCTGCCGGTGCTGACCTTCCCGGCCTGGGACTGTCAGCCCTATGACCGCGTCTCGCCGCATGGCGGCATTTTGGCGCAACGCCTGACAACGCTGGCGCGGCTGGCTGCGCTCGCCGGCAGCGACAAGCCGCTGATCGTGCTGACCACGGTGAACGCCGTGGTGCAGCGCGTGCCTGCGCGCGACCTCGTCGCGGCGCAGGCGCTGTCGGTTGCGCCAGGCAACGTGGTGCCGATGGACACCATCGTCGCCTGGCTCGAGCACAACGGCTACAACCGCTCCTCGACCGTGCGCGAGCCTGGTGAATACGCCGTGCGCGGCGGCATCCTGGACCTGTTTCCGGCCGGCCTCGACCAGCCCGTGCGCTTCGACTTCTTCGGCGACAGCCTGGAATCGATCCGCTCGTTCGACGCCGAGACCCAGCGCACGCTGCTCGACATGCGCGCGCTCGACCTCGTGCCAATCTCGGAATTTCAGCTCGTCACCGATACCATCCGCCGTTTCCGCATGGGCTATGTCGCCGAGTTCGGCGCGCCCGAGCGCGACGACGCGCTGTACGAGGCGGTCAGTGAAGGCCGCCGCCATCCCGGCATGGAGCACTGGCTTCCGCTGTTCCAGGACCGGATGGACACGCTGTTCGACTATCTGCAAGGCGCGGCGGTCGCGATCGAGCCGCAGGCCGAGGATGCCGTCCGCGAGCGCTTCAAGCAGGTCCTCGACTATTACGAGGCCAGACGCGAGGCGCTGGAGCATCCCGGTGGCGGCGCCATCTACAAGCCGCTGCCACCCGACCGGCTCTATCTGACCGAGGAGGAGTGGGGCAAACGCCTCGGCGACGTCCCGGTGGCGCGGCTGACGCCGTTCTCCGTGCCGACCGACGGCACGAGTGTCGTCGATGCCGGCGCGCGCAAGGGCCGCGACTTCGCGCCGGAACGCAATGACACCACCGTCAATGTGTTCGAGTCCGTCGTCGCGCATGTGATGGCCTTGCAGGCCCAGCGCAAGAAGGTCGTGATCGCGCTGTGGACCGAAGGCTCGCGCGACCGCATGACCTCGATGCTGCGCGACCACAAGCTGGCCCACACAACCAGCGTCAACAGCTGGCGGACGGTGCAGGCGACGCCGCGAAACGAGACCATGCTCGCCGTGCTCGGCCTCGAAAGCGGCTTCGAGACCGACGAGATCGCACTGATCAGCGAGCAGGACATCCTCGGCGACCGTCTGGTGCGGCCGCGCAAGGCGAGCCGCAAGCTCGACAATTTCATCTCGGAAGTGACGAGCCTCGCCGCCGGCGACATCGTCGTCCACGTCGATCACGGCATCGGCCGCTTTATCGGCCTGCAGACCCTCGACGTCGCGGGCGCGCCGCACGACTGTCTCGAGCTGCATTATGCCGCCGAGACCAAGCTGTTCCTCCCTGTCGAGAACATCGAGCTGTTGTCGCGCTACGGCTCCGACCAGACCACCGTCGAGCTCGACCGCCTCGGCGGTTCGGGCTGGCAGACTCGCAAGGCCAAGCTGAAGAACCGCATCCGCGAGATCGCTGGCGAGCTGATCAAGATCGCGGCCGAACGCATGCTGCACGAGGCGCCGAAGCTGCCGGTGCAGCAGGGCCTCTACGACGAGTTCTGCGCGCGCTTTCCCTATGACGAGACCGAGGACCAGCTGGGCGCGATCGAGTCCACCCTGAAGGACCTCGAAAAGGGCCGCCCGATGGATCGCCTGATCTGCGGCGACGTCGGCTTCGGCAAGACCGAGGTGGCGCTGCGCGCGGCCTTCGCCGTGGCACTCGACGGCAAGCAGGTCGCGGTCGTGGTGCCGACCACGCTGCTCGCCCGTCAGCACCACAAGACTTTCTCCGAGCGGTTCAAGGGTTTTCCGGTCAACGTGGCGCAGGCCTCACGCCTCGTCCCGACCAAGCAGCTTAACCAGGTCAAGAAGGGCCTCGCCGACGGCTCCGTCGACATCGTCGTCGGCACCCATGCGCTGCTCGGCAAGGCGATCAAATTTCGCGACCTCGGCCTGCTCATCGTCGACGAGGAGCAGCATTTCGGTGTCAGCCACAAGGAGCGGCTGAAGGCGCTTCGGGCCGAGGTGCACGTGCTGACGTTATCGGCGACCCCGATTCCGCGCACGCTGCAATTGGCGCTCACCGGCGTGCGCGAACTCTCGATCATCGCCTCGCCCCCGGTCGATCGGCTCGCGGTCCGCACCTTCGTCGCCCCGCACGATCCCTTGATGATCCGCGAGGCGCTGTTGCGCGAGCGTTATCGCGGCGGCCAGGCGTTCTACGTGGTGCCGCGCATCGACGACCTCGCCGAGGTCAAGGATTTCCTCGACAAGAACGTGCCGGAGATGAAGGTCGCGGTCGCGCACGGCCAGATGCCGCCCGCCGTGATCGAGGACATCATGACGGCATTCTACGACGGCAAGTTCGACATCCTGCTGTCGACCACGATCGTGGAATCCGGCCTCGATATCCCCAACGCCAACACGCTGATCGTGCACCGCGCGGACATGTTTGGTCTGGCCCAGCTCTACCAGCTCCGTGGCCGCGTCGGCCGCTCCAAGCTGCGGGCGTACGCGCTGTTCACGCTGCCGGCGCAGCAGAAGATCACCGCGCAGGCCGAGCGCCGGCTCACCGTGCTGCAATCGCTGGAGACCCTCGGCGCAGGCTTCCAGCTTGCCTCGCACGATCTCGACATCCGCGGCGCCGGAAACTTGCTCGGCGAGGAGCAGTCCGGCCACATCAAGGAGGTCGGCTTCGAGCTCTATCAATCGATGCTGGAGGAGGCGATCGTCAACCTCAAGGCCGGCGTCTCCGAACCCGCCGCCGACCGCTGGTCGCCATCGATCACGATCGGCATGCCCGTGCTCATTCCGGAGGACTATGTCAACGACCTCTCGGTGCGGCTGTCCCTGTATCGGCGCCTCGCCGATCTCGACACCGAGGAGGAGATCGAGAATTTTGGCGCCGAGATGCGCGACCGCTTCGGCGTCTTGCCCGACGAGGTCCGCTATCTGTTCAAGGTCGCCGCGATCAAGGCGTTCTGCCGCCGGGCCAATGTCGAGAAGATCGATGCAGGTCCCAAGGGCGCCGTCATCGCCTTCCGCGACAATTCCTTCGCCTATCCCGATCGCCTGGTGACGTTCATCCGCAGCCACGGCCAGGCCGCGAAGGTGCGGCCCGACATGAAGGTGGTGTTCCTCCAGGACTGGGAGACGCCCGAAGAGCGTCTCGCCGGCACCACGGAGATCATGCGCCAGCTGGCGCAGCTCGCGCAGAGCAGGAAGGCGGCGTGAACCTCCGGCCTCTCCGCGTCATTGCGAGGAGCCCTTGCGACGAAGCAATCCAGAATCGTTCCGTGGAGAGAGCCTTGGATTGCTTCGCGGAGCCTGTCATCGGGCCGCGCTTCGCGCGGACGCGTTGGCTCGCAATGATGGTGCTTGTTGAAGGCGCTCGCTAAAAACTACGACGCCGCCCGCGACGCATCGGCGGAGAGCCGCCCAAGGAGCGAGCGCGCCGTATCCGATGCCGACAGCGAATCCACGCTGACCACGGGATCGCTGCGCATCTCGTGCTTGCCGTTCGCGGTGTGCCGCATCACCGCCGACAGACGACGCGCGATCATATGGGCGGTGCGGAAGTCGGTCTCTGCGAACACCACGATCACCGAACCGTCCTTCTGCGCCGCGCCAAAATCCATCTGCCGCATCAGGCGACTGAGGATCCGCGCGGCATCGAGCTGGGCACGGGGATTATTGGGATCGAAGGCGAAACGGGCAACAGAGAGGCCGCCGCCGCGGGCCAAGGTCTGTTCGACCGCCTTGGCAAAATCTCGGGCGAAGGCTTCCACGGTGAGTAGGCCGCTGCGTGGATCGATCCAGCCGCCGGCATCGATCGAGCGCAGCGTGCGGCTCAGCTGTGCTTCCATCGCATGCTGGCGGATCAGTGGCAGTGCATTGGCGGCGACCTTCACCGGCTCGCCGGAGATCAGCTCGAGATTGGGCAGATCGTAACTTTGCGCGAGCTGGTGTGCGGTGACGACGACGGGCAGGCTACGGAAGCGGGTGTCCTCGGCGAGCACCGTCAGGAAGGCATCGGTGACGCGCGCCGTAAAGCCTTCGGCGAGCACGACGCCATCGAGGTCGCGGGTGTTGAGATGCTTGGCGGCGGCTTCGATCGAGAGCGCGCCGATGACGCCGATGCGTTCGCCGAGCGCGACCGACAGCGCAGGATAGGCCGCGCCGCGGCCGATCAGGAGCACGGTGGCATCGCGTGCGGGATCGGCCGCGGGCAACGGGACCGTCGCTTCCGGCAGCCGGCGCAGCACGGTGGCGTGAAGGGTGCGCACACGCAGCGCGGCGCGGAGCCGCGCGATCAGGCGGTCGGGATTGCCGCCGCGTGAGGCGAAGGGCAGGGCGTTGTGCGGCAGCGTGCCCGCGGCATCCATGGCTACGAAGGGAAGGTAGGGTGACTGGCTCGCAATCTTCTTCGCGAGCGGAGCCATGTGCGGCTCGTGTCCGGCATGCATCGCCGCGAGAACGGCGGCCGGCTGCACCTGCTCGACCGCGCGTGCGGCGCTGGCCCAGTCGGTGTCGACCACGGGAAAGAGCCGGGCCTCGTCCAGCGCCGCAATGAAGGGCGGCCGTTCGGCATTGGACACAAACAGGATCGGGCCCGCCTGGGACATTGCAAACTCTGATCACGCGACAGATGCCGCACAATCTAGTTTGGCTGCCTTAATGCAGCGTCAACGGAACGGGTGGAACTGGGCCTAGACCTGCCCCGAGCGGTCACGAAAAGCCTCGACCATCAGGGGGTTGAGCCCGAGCTCGCTGAGCGCCTCGCGGGCGCGGGCATTGTCGTGGGCCCGGCCTGCCAGCCGATGGCCGGAGAGGCGGTCGGGCAGGGCGGTGAGCAGGGCACCCTGACCGAGGCGGCGAGCCCATTCTTGGAGATCGTTGGAGAGGAAGCGGTAGCCGCCGACGGCCATGATGCCGGAGGGCGGCGCGGTGATGCAGATTGCGCCGCTCGGACGGTCGAGCCGCGCGGCATAGCCGGTATCGACATAGTCGCGCGGCGGCTGCGCGACCAGCGTGTCGCCGACCGGCTGCGGCGGCGCGTAGGCTGCGATCGGCACCATCGGCCCGCGCAGGCCGAGCGTGCCCTTCGGGGTCAGCAGGATCTCGCCCGCGATGGAGGAGCCGGACTGCTCGCGCGGGGCGCCGTGCGGCCCCGGCATCACCGCGACAGGCATGCCGTCCTCGCCGCGGCGGGCGCCGAACAGGCCAGCCTCGCCGAACAGATAGACATCCGTCAGCCGCGCATGCGGCGCTATCCAGGCATCGCTTGCGGCGACCTGCTCGGGCGCGCGCCAGAGGCCGATGACGTTGCGCAAGGTCGGCATCCGCGCGGCGAGATCGGAATCGCCGAGGCGTAGCGCGAGCTGGGCAGGCGCGATCAGCACCTCGCATTTGTGCTGGTTGATCTGCTGCTCCAGCACCTCGCTCTCGAAGGGATGATGCAGCGCCAGCGTGCCGCCCGAGAGCAGCCAGACCGCCAGCGAAGAGGCTAGCCCCGCGAACGACATCGGCGCGAACGCCGCCATCACGGTCGCGCCCTGCTTGACGTCGGCCTCGAGCGACATCGCGAGGCCACCGGCGATCAGGCTGAAATGCGGCCGCGGCACCGGGCGAAAACCTTCCGCGGTGACGTCGAAAGAGATCATCGCCGCCTTGCGGCCGTCCTGGATCACGGTGCGCGTGCTGCCGGGCGGGCGGGCCAGCACGTCGTCGAGCGAAGCCATGCCCTCGGGCAGATCGGTGCCGAAGCCGCAGACGTGACGGATCGAGAATGCTTCTGCCGCTGCTTGCATCGCCAGGTCGGCATAGCTGACGCCATCGACCGTGCTCATGGTGACGATGGCGCGCGCCGCGGTGCGGTTGAGCGCGGCGGTCAGTTCCGCATGCCGCCACAGCAGCGGCAGCACGGCGACGACGAGGCCCGCGCGGTGGGCGGCGAGCACCGTCAGCACGAATTCGACCGTGTTGGGCAGCTGGATCGCGATGACGGAATTGGCCGGCAGGCCGGATTCGACGAAATGCGCCGACAGCGCCTCGATCGCCGTATCGGCCTCGGCGTAGCTCATCCGCCGCGGCTGGTGCCCGGTCACGTGCGTCTTGTTGAGGGGATCGAGCAGAGCCGGCGCGTGCGGCTGCCGGGTCAGCGTGCGCTGAAACAGCGTGTCGAGCGTCGGCGATATTGCTGGCTGGTTCACGGCGTCACTTTGCTTGATGGGCTTCCGGCTGCCCCTTCGACCACCAGGTCTCCGGCAGATAGCCGGACAGCGAAGTGGCCTTCGGCCGTTCTATCCGATTCCAGCGCGCGATCCATTGCTCGGATACGTTAAACAAGGGGATTGTGTAGAAGCCCGCGACCAAGGCGCGGTCGAGCGCGCGCACCGCCGAGACGAAATCCGCATGTTCACGGGCCTCCAGCAGAGCGGCGATCATGGCATCGACGGCGGGATCCCTGGCGCCCATGTAGTTGCGGGTCCCCGGATTGTCGGCGGCAGCGCTGCCCCAATAGAAATACTGCTCGTTGCCGGGCGACAGCGACTGGTCCCAGCGGTTCTGGATCATGTCGAACTCGTAAGCGAGTCGGCGCTGATCGAACTGCACGGGATCGACCGAGCGCACGGTCGGCTCGATGCCGGCGCGCTTGAGGTCGCGCTGGAAGGCGAGCGCGATGCGCTCCTGGTCGCGGGTTGTGACCATGATCTCGAAGGTGAAGGGCGCCTTGGTCGCGCGGTTGCGCAGCACAGTTCCGTCGAGATCGTAGCCGGCCTCCGACAACAGTTTCAGCGCGGCGCGCAGTGTCGCGCGGTCGCGACCCGAGCCGTCGGTGACCGGCAGGCGGTAGCTGCCGTCCATGATGTCGGGCGGGATCCCGGCGGCGAAGGGTTTCAGCAGCTCACGCTCACGCGCATCCGCAGGCCGGCCGTAGGCCGATAGTTCCGAGCCGGCGAAATAGCCGGCGACGCGCGAATAGAGGCCGAAGAAATAATTGCGGTTGACCAACTCGAAATCGAACAGCAGCGTCAGCGCCTTGCGTACGCGGATGTCGGCGAAGATCGGTCGGCGGGTGTTGAACACCAGGAATTCGGAAGGCTGCGGCACCCCCGGCTTGACGGTATCGCGGATCACTTCACCGCTTCGTGCAGCGGGAAAATCATAGCCGTCGTGCCAGCGCAGCGGCTCGTGCTCGACACGGAAATCATAGAGGCCGCGCTTGAAGGCCTCGAACTGGCCGTTGGCCTCGCGAAAATAGTCGAGCCTGATCTCGTCGAAATTGTAGAACCCGCGATTGATCGGCAAATCACGGCCCCAATAGTCGGGATTGCGGGTCAGCGTCACGCTGGCGCCGGGCCTCACCGCCGTGACGCGATAGGGGCCCGAGCCGATCGGGCCCGTCAGCGTTGTCTCCTCGAAGCTGGCGAGGTCCACCGCATGCTTGGGCAGGATTGGCATCAGGCCGAGGATCAGTGGCAACTCGCGGTCATTGGCGCCAGAGAGGTCGAAGCGGACGGTGAGGGGGTCGGGCGCCTCGGCCTTTGCGACCTTGGCGTAATATTGCCGGTGATTGGGACGGCCGTGGTCGCGCAGGAGTTGCCAGGAGAACAGCACGTCTTCAGCCAGCACGGGTTTGCCGTCGGAGAAGTGGGCGCGCGGATCGAGGTGGAACGTGACAAAGGTCCTGTCGTCGTTGGTTTCGACGGTCCTGGCGAGCAGGCCATAAAGCGTGAACGGCTCGTCCTGGCCGCGCGCGAGCAGGCTCTCGACCACGTAGCTCCGCACCTGCTGCACGGCCAACCCCTTCACGATGAAAGGATTGAGGCTGTCGAAGGTGCCGAGAACGCCCCACGTCATGCGTCCGCCTTTGGGGGCATCCGGATTGACGTAGGGCATGTGGGTGAAATCGGCAGGTATCGCCGGCTTGCCGTGCATGGCAATGGCATGGGCTTCCTCGGCACACGCGCCGCCTGCCGACAATCCGACGGAGAGGGCCAAAACGAGGGCCGGGGCGAGACGGCAAAGGCGGAGTCCGGGGCCCTCGAAGAGGCGCTGGAACATGAACATCGGCACACGTTGATTCGAGGACCGGCAGGCCTGAATCCTATCACAGGGAATTTCCCCTGGGCGCAGCTGTGGGTGTGGCCAAAGATGGCTGTCGGCATTGATCTTTTCGTCGGCCACGTTAAGAAGGCGGTCAATCGCGCAAGAGCGCCGAGCCCGTCACTTATCCGCCTCAATTGACGGGAAGAGAGCCGCGCCCAAGGCGGCCAGGTTCGGCGCTTCGGAGCGGTTCGGGCACTTCCCGTTCAGAAAGGGTTTTCCGCAATGAATTTCCGTTACTTGGCCGCGTCCGTCCGGCCGCGCGGGCGACTTCTCGCCCTGTTGACGGCGACGGCGTTGGCCGTTCCGTTTGCCGCTGAGGCCCAAGCTCCCGCACCAGCTCCTGGCGCGCCCGCGCCCAAGGCGACTCCGGCCCCGAAAGCGGCGCCGAAGGCTGCCCCCAAGGCTCCGGCGCCGGCGGCCTCACCGCAGGCCCAGCAGGCTCCGGCGCAGGGCGGCCAGCAGCAGGGCGCAGCCCAGCCGGCCGATCAGCAGATCCAGCTGATCTATGCCCCCTGGACCAAGTTCTGCCTGAAGGGCCAGGACGCCAACGCCAAGCAGGTCTGCTTCACCGGCAAGGACGGCCGCATCGAGTCGGGCCAGCCGGTCATCGCCGCCGTGATCATCGAGCCCGAAGGCGAACCCAAGAAGATTCTGCGTGTAACGCTGCCGCTCGGCATGCAGCTCGTGCACGGCACCCGCATCATCGTGGACAGCAACGCGCCGCTGCAGCAGCCCTACGTGATCTGCTTCCAGAACGGCTGCATGTCCGATTACGAGGCCACGCCCGAGCTCATCAACAGCATGAAGAAGGGCCAGAACCTCGTTGTCCAGGCGATCAATGCCAACGGCGCGCCGCTGACCCTGCCGCTGCCGCTCGCCGGCGAATTCCAGAAGGCCTATGACGGTCCGCCGACCGACCCGAAGGTGTTCGAGGAAACCCAGAAGAAGCTTCAGGAAGAGCTTCAGAAGAAGGCGGAGGAGCAGCGCAAGAAGCTCGAGCAGCAGGGCATGCCTCCCGGCACAGCTGCGGCTGGTCAGAAGTAATCGGGACCACATCCCAAACACGAAAAAGGCGCTCGGTTTGAGCGCCTTTTTTGCGGGCCGCTTGCTGGCGGCGAATTTCAGTTCAGCGACGGATTGCGCGGGCGATAGCCGCCGGCTTTGTCCTTGATGAAGATCTCGGCAACCTGTGAATGCCGGACCGGCTCGCCGGAATCGTCGGGCAACAGATTCTGCTCCGAGACATAGGCGACGTATTCCGATTCCGCGTTCTCCGCGAGCAGGTGATAGAACGGCTGGTCCTTGTGGGGCCGCACCTCCTCGGGAATCGAGAGCCACCACTCCTCGGTGTTGTTGAATTCCGGATCGATGTCGAAGATCACGCCCCGGAACGAGAAGATCCGGTGGCGCACGACCTGTCCGATCTGGAATTTGGCGGTCCGCGCTTTAATCATCCCCCGTCGATAGACCAGGATTGTGGCCGATGCTAGTGGCGTCACCGGAATTAACCTTCGCGTCAGGGACGGGTAGCTCCCAAGTCTTCAGAAAACACTTCATCAATGCTCAATATCCTCAATCTGGCTCTGCCTTATTTCGGCTTGATCTTCGTCGGATTCGCGTGCGGCAAGGCCAAGTCCCTGCCGGAATCGGGCCTCGCCTGGATGAACTTCTTCCTGCTTTACGTCTCGCTGCCAGCGCTGCTGTTCGCGATCATGTCGAAGACGCCGTTTGCGGAGCTGAATAATCCACCGTTCCTGATCGCGACCACGCTGGCGACGGTTGCGGCGTTCACGCTCGCGCTGGTCGCCGGCAAGGTTCTCGGCCGGCTGACGCTGCGCGAGGCGACGCTTGCGGGCCTCTCCGGCGGCTACGGCAATATCGGTTATATGGGGCCGGGCCTGGCGCTCGCAGTGCTTGGGCCGAAGGCATCGGCGCCAACCGCGCTGATCTTCTGCTGCGACAGCATCTTCCTGTTCACGATCGTGCCGCTCTTGATCGAGTTGTCCGACCGCGACCATCCCTCGCTCGTCCACGCCTTCGGCGTCGTGCTGAAGCAGATCGTGCTCAACCCGCTGATCATGTCGGCCTGTTTTGGTGCAGCGGTTGCAGCGCTGCATATCGAGCTGCCGGTTGCGCTCGACCGCACCATCACCTTCCTCCAGAACGCAGCTGCGCCGACCGCGCTGTTCGTGCTCGGCGTGACCGTGGCGCTGCGCCCATTCGACCGCGTGCCTTGGGAGGTGCCGGGCGTGATCGCGGTCAAGCTCCTGATCCATCCGCTCACGGCATTCGGCCTGATGCTGGCGTTCGGTCCGTTTGCGCAGCCCTGGGCCGCGACCGCTGTACTGATGGCTTCACTGCCACCGGCCCTGAACGTGTTCGTGATCGCTCGGCAGAACGATGCCTGGATCGAATCCGCCTCCGTTGCGGTACTGCTCGGCACCTTCGCATCGGTGGTCACGCTGACCAGCGTGATGTGGGCGATCCAGAGCGGCCGGCTGGCGCTCCCGTGAGGCGGCTTACCTTCGCCATGTCGGCGCCAGGCCCTCGCGCATCGCAAAGCGACGGAGCGGGCCGATGGCGCCGAGCAGGCGCATGCCAACGGCGCGGACCGGCTGCAGCGGCAGGAAATCGTTGAGCAGGGAGCGGTTGGCGATGTCGATCGCAAAGGTCCGGCTCAAGACGTCCGGACGCCGCGCCCGGTCGTAGCGCTTGAGCACGTCGCTCGCGCCCGGATCCCGGCCCGCTGCGAGGGCCTCGCCCGCGACCCGGGCGATGTCGGCGGCATCGCGCAGGCCGAGATTAAGGCCCTGGGCGCCGATCGGGGGAACCACATGGGCCGCTTCTCCGACGAGCGCGATACGGTCACGGCCGAAGGATCTTGGACGCTCGATCGCCAGCGGGAACAGGTTGCGGCCGGGCTCGACCGTCATGCGTCCCAGAATCGAATGCGACTGCTTCTCGATCGCGGCGGACAACTCCTCGTCGCTCAGGCCGCGAAGCCGCTCGGCCTCCGCCGGCGCCGCGACCCAGACGATGCTGGAGCGATCGCCGGGCAGGGGCACGAACACGCAAGGACCGTGCGGCGTGTGGAACTCGGTCGAGACATTGCGATGCGGCCGTGCATGGCAGACGTTGAAGGTCAGTGCGGTTTGCGTCAGCTCGCGCCGCATCACCGCGATGCCGGCAGCCTCGCGGCATAGCGAATGCCGACCATCGGCGCCGACCACGAGCCGGGCCGAGAGGAATTGTGCCGCGGCCGTGCGAATGGCGACCGCGTCGGCTTCGATCAAGACGCTTTCCGCCTCGTCGTCGCAACGGACGAGGTGGGGGAGTTCGGCCGCGCGTTCTTCGAGCGCCAGCATCAGCGAACGATTGTCGATGTTGTAGCCGAACGCGTCGAGACCGATTTCGTGACAGGAGAAGCGGACCTCCGGGGCACGGAAAAGCCGGCCGGTGTCGTCGACGAGGCGCATCACCTCGAGCGCGGCCGCCTTTTCCTTGCAGTGCGACCAGACGCCGAGGCTCTCCAGAAGATCGACGGAGGCCCCCAACAGTGCGGTGGTGCGGTTGTCTGCATAGGGCACGCGGCGCGCCACCAGCGCGGTCCGCGCACCCGCCTGCGCCAACGCGATCGCCGCTGCAAGTCCTGCCGGTCCGCCGCCGATCACGGCGGCGTCATGGAGTGTCGATGCGTCTGTCATGGAAGGACAATTGACACGCCCCGCGGCAAATTCAAGCCCGCTGATTTTGCCTGATTTTATGACGAATTGTGCAACGGCGCGCCGCAATGGCGGATGTGCAAATCGGTCTCATTCTGGTAGCAGAAGCCATGGACAGCCAAGAGGATTCCCTGAAGCCCAGCCCCGCGATCCGCGCCGCGGCGTTCTCGGTCCACATCTTCACCGCGTTCGGTGCGGCGATCGCGCTGCTGGCGATGCTGGAGGCCGTGCGCGAGCACTGGGCAGCGATGTTTCAGTGGCTGGGCGTTGCCCTGATCATCGACGCGATCGACGGTCCGATCGCGCGCCGGCTCGACGTCAAGAAGGTGCAGCCGAACTGGTCGGGTGACGTGCTCGATCTCGTGGTCGACTTCGTCACCTATGTCTTCGTGCCGGCTTACGCGATCGTGGCCAGCGGGCTGTTGCTGCCGGTCGCAGCTCCCTTGCTCGGCGTCGCCATCATCGTCACCAGCGCATTATATTTCGCCGATCTGCGCATGAAGGCGGACGACAATCATTTCCGCGGCTTCCCGGCACTGTGGAATGCGGCGGCGTTCTATTTGTTCCTGCTGCACTGGCCGCCGCTCTGGTCGACGTTGCTGGTCGCCGTGCTCGTGGTGCTGACCTTCGTGCCGTTTCACGTGCTGCATCCGGTCCGCGTCGTGCGGCTGCGCTGGCTGACGATGTCGTTGATCGCTATCTGGGCGCTGCTCGGCCTCTATGTGCTGCAGATGGATTTCCGCGTCGGCACCGGCGTGACAATAGTGCTTTGTGCCATCGCGCTCTGGATCAGCTTCAGCGATGCCCTGATACGACTGGTGAGATCCTTCGCATGATCGATCTCCTCACCAGTCCCGAAGCCTGGGCTGCGCTGCTGACATTGACGGCGCTCGAGATCGTGCTCGGCATCGACAACGTCATCTTCCTGTCGGTGATCGTCTCGCGCATTCCGGAGAAGCAGGCGCATCGCGCCCGCCAGATCGGGCTGGCGCTGGCGCTGCTGTTCCGCATCGTCCTGCTCAGCCTCCTGGTCTGGCTGATCGGGCTGACCGCGCCGGTGTTCGCCGTCAAGGGTTACGACTTCTCCTGGCGCGATCTCATCCTGATCGCCGGCGGCCTGTTCCTGATCGCCAAGGCGACGCACGAGATTCACGGCGAGGTCGAAGCCGATGACGGCGAGGGCGACGAGAAGTCCGCCGGCAACGCCTTCTTCTGGGTGATCGTCCAGATCGTGATCATCGATGTCGTGTTCTCGCTGGACTCGATCATCACCGCGATCGGCATGGCGCAGGACATCGAGATCATGATCGCGGCCGTCGTGATCGCCTGCCTGATCATGTACATTTCGTCGGGGCCGGTGTCGCGATTCGTCGCGGAGCATCCGACCACCAAGATGCTGGCGCTGGCATTCCTGGTGCTGATCGGCGTCGCGCTGGTCGCGGACGGATTCCAATTCCACATTCCGCGCGGCTACATCTATTTTGCGATTGCGTTCTCGGCGGCGGTCGAATTCTTCAACGTGCTGGCCAAGCGCAACCGCAGGAAAGCCGGCACGCCGTCCGTCTAGCCGTTCCTAACTGGGTCGAGTTGACAAGGCGGGCGCGATGCCGTTCGCTGAGCCGCGAGAAGAGGAGGTCAGGTGATGACCAAAGCCGTCCGTGTGCACAAGGTCGGAGGCCCCGAAGCCCTGGTCTATGAGAGCGTCGACGTGCCGGCGCCCGGGCCCGGCGAGGTGCGCATCCGCCAGCACGCGGTCGGCCTGAACTTCATCGACGTCTATTACCGTACCGGCCTCTACAAGGCGCCGGGATTGCCTTTCATCGCCGGCAACGAGGCCTCGGGTGAGGTCGTCGCGGTGGGACCGGGCGTCACCAATTTCCATCCCGGCGACCGCGTGGCCTATTATCACAATCTCGGCGCCTATACCGGCGAGCGCAACATCCCCTGGGAGAAGCTGGTCAAGCTGCCCGACCACATCACCCACGAGCAGGGCGCCGTGCTGATGCTGAAGGGGCTCACGGTCTGGTATCTCCTGCACAAGACCTTCAAGGTCGAGCCGCATCATCGCGTGCTGATCCACGCAGCCGCCGGCGGCATCGGCTTGCTTGCCTGCCAATGGGCGAGGGCGCTCGGGGCCCACGTCATCGGCACGGTGGGTTCGCGCGAGAAGGCCGAGCTTGCGGAGGCCAATGGCTGCGACCACGTTATCCTCTACAACGAGGAAGACTTCGTCGCGCGCGTCAAGCAGATCAGCCGCAACGAGGGTTGCGACGTGGTCTATGACGGCGTCGGCAAAGCGACCTTCCCGGGCTCGCTGTCCTGCCTGAAGCCGCGCGGCATGTTCGTCTCGTTCGGCAATGCCTCCGGTCCCGTGCCGCCGTTCTCGATCGCCGAGCTCAACAATCACGGCTCGCTGTTTGCGACGCGGCCGAAGCTCAACGACTATGTCGGCAAGCGCTCGGAATTGCTGGAAGGCGCCGACACGCTGTTCGCCGCCGTCATCAATGGCAAGCTGCACGTGCCGATCAACCACGCCTACGCGCTCAAGGACGCCGCGAAGGCGCATATCGAGCTGGAAAGCCGCAGGACGACGGGCGCGTCGATCTTGAAGCCGTAGTTTCTTCCGTCATCACCTGCTCCGGGGTCCCGGACAAGCTGCAGCGCGCAAGCGCTGCGGCGTAGATGCGCACCATGCAGAGAGATGGGGCCCCGGCTCTGCAGCGCATCGCCGAAGGGGCGCTGCGCTGCGTCCGGGGCACGAGACGTGTCTTACGCCACCCGCCGTGCCGCGCCGGCCTTGGTCAGAATCGCGTCGAGACAATCGATCATCTCGGCGATCTCAGCCCGCGTGACGTTCAGCGCCGGCATGAAGCGCAGCGTGTCGACCTGCGGCGCGTTCAGGAGCACGCCGGCCTCGAACGCCTGCGCGACGATCCCCGGCGCGATCGGCAGCTTGAGGTCGAGCGCCAGCAGCAAGCCTCGGCCCCGCACGCCGCCAAGCCCGTGCCGGGCCGAGACTTTCTGCAGCTCGCTTTCGAGCAGCAGCCCGGTCTCGATGACCGACTTCAAAAAGTTCGGCTTGCTGACCGCTTCCAGCACCGCAAGCCCCGCCGCGCACATGATCGGGTTGCCATTGAACGTGCCGCCCTGATCGCCATGCGCGAAGCAGGAGGCGCGTTCGGCCGCAAGCAGGGCGGCGAGCGGCACGCCGCCGCCGATACCTTTGCCGAGCGTCATGATGTCGGGCGAGATCCCGGTGTGCTCGTGGTGGAAAAGTTTTCCGGTCCGGCCCATGCCGGTCTGGATCTCGTCGAAGATCAGCAGAAGACCGTGCGACTCGGTGAGCGCGCGCAGCTCTTGCAGGAACTGATCACTCGCCGGCCACACGCCGGACTCGCCCTGGATCGGCTCGAGCATCACAGCGACGGTGTTGTCGTTGATCAGCTTCTCGACGGAGGCAATGTCGTTGAGCTTGGCCTTCTTGAAGCCAGCGACTTTTGGCTCGAACAGCGGCTCGAACGCCTTCTTGCCCGAGGCCGACATCGTCGCCAGCGTCCTTCCGTGGAAGCTGCCTTCGAAGCTGATGATCTCGAACGCACCGCCCTTGTGGAGGCTGCCGTATTTTCGCGCCAGCTTGATGGCGCCCTCGTTGGCTTCCGCGCCTGAATTGGCGAAGAACACCTGGTCGAAAGCGCTGCCTTCGACCAGAGCCTGGGCGAGCCTGAGGCTCGGCTCATTGTAGAAGGCCGGGCTGGGCGTCAGCAGCCGCTTGGCCTGCGCGGCGAGCGCATCGACGATCGCAGGCGGCGAATGGCCGAGGCAGTTCACGGCCCAGCCCTGCACGAAATCGAGATAGCGCTTGCGGCTGTCGTCCCAGAGATAGGAGCCGGCGCCCCGGACGAACACGGCCTTGGGTCGTGCCGTGATGTCCATCAGCGCGTCATACGGATGGGTGGCGGTGGTCATGTCGAACTCCTCTGGAGGCGGATGGAAAAGACGCGCGAAAGCAAGAAGGCCGCACTTTGCGGGTGCGGCCTTCTCGAAAACTCTGCTGAATTCAGGCGATCAGCGGCGTCGTCGGACATGGCGCAACCCATCATCGTCGCGGGTGCGACGACGGAAAGCTGCGCGGCGGTGGGTCCGAGAGTTGATCATGGGGCGCGTCCGTACAGCCGAACGGCTGGACTTGTCAAGCAGACGTTCTAAAAAAACACGCGCCTGGCGTGTATCGGTCAGGTACGAAGCGCGGCTTCCTCGCTGCTTCCGGACGCAGGTCAAGTTTTGACGAGCCGTCAGAATCCCGCGACGCTGCCGTACAGATCGTATGCGTCGGCGCGCTCGATCTTGGCGGTGACGATCTCGCCGACGCGCAAGGGGCGGCGGCTGGAGAGATAGACGGCGCCGTCGATCTCGGGCGCATCCGCCTTGGAGCGGCCCTTTGCCACCGTCGGGCCGACCTCGTCGATGATGATCTGCTGGCGTGTGCCGACCTTGCGCTTCAGCCGCCGTGCCGAGATCTTCTGTTGGCGGGCCATCAGCGCATTGTAGCGCTCCTGCTTGATCTCTTCCGGGACCGGGTTCTCGATCGCATTCGACGTGGCGCCCGCGACCGGCTCGTATTTGAAGCAGCCGACGCGGTCGATCTCCGCTTCATCCAGCCAGTCGAGCAGATAGGCGAAGTCGGCATCGGTCTCGCCGGGGAAGCCGACGATGAAGGTGGAGCGCAAGGCGAGATCGGGACATTCCTCACGCCAGCGCTTGATGCGCGCCAGCGTCTTGTCCTGCGCCGCCGGGCGCTTCATCGCCTTCAGCACCTCGGGGCTCGCGTGCTGGAACGGGATGTCGAGATAGGGCAGCACCTTGCCCTCGTTCATCAGCGCGATGACATCATCGACATGCGGGTAGGGGTAGACATATTGCAGCCGGACCCATGCTCCGAGCTCGCCGAGCTCGCGCGCGAGATCGAGGAATTTGGCACGGACCTGGCGATCCTTCCACGGGCTCTCGGCGTATTTGAGATCGATGCCGTAAGCGGACGTGTCCTGCGAGATCACCAGCAGCTCCTTGACGCCGGCGCCGACCAGGCGCTCGGCCTCGCGCAGCACGTCGTTGGCGGGGCGCGAGACGAGATCGCCGCGCAGCTTCGGGATGATGCAGAAGGTGCAGCGGTTGTTGCAGCCTTCGGAGATCTTCAAATAGGCATAGTGCCGCGGCGTCAGCTTGATGCCTTGTGGCGGCACCAGGTCGAGATGCGGATTATGGGCCGGCGGCAGCGCGCGATGCACGGCGTCGAGCACGCTCTCATATTGCTGCGGGCCGGTGATGGAGAGCACGCCCGGATAGGCCTGCTCGATCTGCTCGGGTTCCGCGCCCATGCAGCCTGTTACGATCACCTTGCCGTTCTCGGCCATGGCCTCGCCGATCGCCGAGAGCGATTCCTGCTTGGCGCTGTCGAGGAATCCGCAGGTGTTGACGATGACGATGTCGGCCCCGTCATGCTTGCGGGCGAGCTCGTAACCCTCGGCGCGCAGGCGCGTGATGATGCGCTCGGAATCCACCAATGCCTTGGGACACCCGAGCGACACGAAGCTGACCTTGGGCGCAGCCGTCTGATCCATATCTGAACTGCCTGATTGACCGGCCTGAGCTAGTCCCAATTGCCCACAATTACAACCCTTTGCAGGGCGTTCCGGCGTGCTATGGATGAATCACTGGTGGTGAGTGAGCTATGAGCGCCGAACAGTCGCCCAAAATCGTGATCGTCGATGAAAGCCCGATCCGGGCTGCGATCCTGGAGGAAGGATTGCGGGAGGCCGGATTCACGCGGGTCGTCCATATCCGCGAGATGCAGAGCCTGCTTGCCCGTATTTATGCGGTCGACCCCGACATCATCCTGATCGATCTGGAGAACCCCAGTCGCGACGTGCTGGAGGCGATGTTCCAGGTCAGCCGCGCCGTGAAGCGGCCGATCGCGATGTTCGTCGACCAGAGCGATTCCGCCTCGATCCAAGCCTCGGTCGAGGCGGGGGTATCCGCCTACATCGTCGACGGGCTGAAGAAGGAGCGCATCAAGCCGATCCTCGACCTCTGCGTGTCTCGCTTCAACGCTTTCGCCAAGCTCCAGGAGGAGCTGGAACGCACCAAGTCGCAGCTCGAGGACCGCAAGATCATCGAACGCGCCAAGGGCATCCTGATGAAGGTGAAGGGCCTCACCGAAGACGAAGCCTATGTGCTGCTGCGCTCCACCGCGATGCGCGAGAAGAAGAAAATCGGCGAGATCGCGCAGTCGATCATCACCGCGTCGGAGATGCTGAAATGACCGCGCCCCTTCGCATCGGGTTCATTCCGCTGGTTGATGCCGCCGCCCTGATCGTCGCCGTCGACAAGGGCTTTGCCGCTGCCGAAGGGCTCGAGGTCGAGCTGGTGCGCGAGGTGTCCTGGTCCAACGTCCGCGACAAGCTCAATATCGGCCTGTTCGACGCCGCGCATCTGCTCGCGCCCGTCGCGATCGCGTCCTCGCTCGGGCTCGGCCACGTCAAGGTGCCGATCGCCGCGCCCTTCAATCTCGGCATCAACGGCAACGCGATCACGGTGTCGCCGGCGCTCCACGCCGCGCTGATGGAGGAGATCGACGGCGACCGCTTCGATCCGCTTGTCACCGCCAAGGCGCTGGCGAAGGTGGTCGCCAAGCGCCGCAAGGCCGGGGCCGATCCACTGACCTTCGGCATGACCTTCCCGTTCTCGACCCACAATTACCAATTGCGGTTCTGGATGGCGGCGGCCGGCGTCGATCCCGATGAGGACGTGCGCCTTGTCGTGCTGCCGCCGCCCTACATGGTCGACAGTCTCAAGAGCGGGCACGTCGACGCATTCTGCGTCGGTGCGCCCTGGAACTCGATCGCGGTCGATCTCGGCATCGGCCATATCCTGCATTTCGTCTCCGACATTTTGGTGCGCGCGGCGGAGAAGGTCCTGGCCGTCCGCCAGGTCTGGGCCGACAAGAATCCGGACGTGGTCGCCAGCCTCGTGCGCGCGGCGGTGAAGGCGGCCGAGTTCATCGAGCATCCGGAAAACCGGATCGAAGCGGCGCGGATACTGGCGCAACCCGAGCGGATCGGCGTCGATGCCGAAGTCATCCAGCGCACCCTCACGGGACGTCTGAAGATTTCGCCGGACGGGACGTTCCGCGAGAGCGGCCGCTATCTGCTGGTTGGGCGCGAGGAGGCTGGGCGCCCCGATCCGGTTCAGGCCGCCTGGCTCTATGCGCAAATGGTACGTTGGGGGCAGGCGGCGTTGAGCCCGGACGGCGCCAAGACGGCGATGGCGGTGTTCAGGTCCGACCTTTACGATGCCGCCCTCGGCCGCCGCCCGCCCGACGAAGCCCCGGCGGCATTTGGGGCCTTCGCCGGGCCGGCGTTCGATGCTGACAACATCCTGCAACATCTAGAGGCCTTCGACGTGGGGCGTTGGAAGGCCTGATCGTCTCTGCATAATTTTAAGGCAATCCATCTCATCGACTAAATTTTGAGCTGACTGCTCGAATTTCATGAGGTGATCCGCGACCGGAATGTTCCGGAGCTGCTGCTAAGTGATTGAATTCTCAATTTTTCTTATTTCGTCGAAGCTGGCACGCAACTTGAATGTTGCACTGCGGCCAGCTTGTCACAGGTGCCTGCTGAGCCGAAACCCGCAGCAACGAAGCTGATCGGACCGCTGGGTCACGAGGCCGGCTCTTGGAGCCAGCCGAGATACCTCGCGGGTCGTGCCAATTTCCGTCGATACCACCTCGGTGGCCGCAGGAGCTTCGTTACCGACCATGAAAATCGATACGCTCGCAGTCGACTTTACCGACGAGCAGAAACGCTATCTCGAAGGCTTCACGACCGGTCTGCAGATCAGCCGCGTCGGTCGCGGTCTCGGCGGCGGCGCCGCCAAGGCGAGCGCCGAGCCCACCGGTCCCGATGCCGTGCACATCAAGGCGCAGGACAAGGTGATCGCGTCGGGCAAGAAGCTCGCCGACCAGGAGAAGTTCAAGCGCGAGGAGCATCCTTTCGATGCTTATTCGCGCTTGCGTCAGCAGGCGCTCGACAACGCGCCGCCGAGCCCGGCGGACAATTTCCGCTGGCGCTATTACGGCATCTTCTATGTCGCGCCGACGCAGGATTCCTACATGAGCCGCCTGCGGATTCCCAACGGCATCATGAAGCACTGGCAGCTGTCCGGCCTTGCCGATCTCGCCGACGAACTCTGCGGCCCCTACAGCCACGTCACCACGCGCGCGAATCTCCAGCTTCGTGAGATTCCGCCGAAGAACGCCGTGAAGCTGATCGAGGGCATCCAGGACCTCGGCCTGTGCTCGCGCGGCTCCGGCGCCGACAACATCCGCAACGTGACGGGAACGCCGACGGCGGGCATCGATCCGCAGGAGCTGATCGACACGCAGCCTTATGCGCGCGAGTGGCACTATCACATCCTCAATGACCGCTCGCTCTACGGCTTGCCGCGCAAGTTCAACGTCGCCTTCGATGGTGCCGGCAGGATCGCGGTACTCGAGGAGACCAATGACATCGCATTCACCGCGTACGAGGTGAAGGACGGTTTCGGCGTCGAGCCCGGAGTCTGGTTCCGTCTCGGTCTCGGCGGCATCACCGGCCACAAGGATTTCGCCAAATATTCCGGCATCATCGTCAAGCCGGAGCAGGCGACCGCGGTCGCCGACGCAATCGTGCGCGTGTTCATCGACCATGGTGACCGCACCAACCGCAACAAGGCGCGTCTGAAATACGTGCTCGACAGCATGGGCCATGACGGCTTCCTCAAGCTGGTCGAGGAGCGATTGAAGACACCGTTCACGCGCGTGCCCGGAGAGGCCTTTGCGCCTCGGCCGGCCGCGGACCGCATGGCGCATGTCGGCGTGCACAAGCAGAAGCAGGACGGTCTCAACTGGATCGGCGTGTCGCTGACACTCGGCAAGCTCACCTGCGATCAGATGCGCGGCCTTGCCAAGATCGCACGGGATCTCGGCGACGGCGAGATCCGCCTCACGGTCTGGCAGAACCTTCTGATCTCGGGCGTGCGCAACGAGAATGTCGAGCTTGCCATCGCGGCGATCAAGCAGATCGGGCTCGCGGTCGAGGCCTCGCATATCCGCGCCGGCCTGATCGCCTGCACCGGCAATGCGGGCTGCCGCTTCGCCGCGGCGAACACCAAGCGCCATGCCGAAGAGATCGGTGACTGGTGCGAGCCGCGCGTTCCGATGGACAAGCCGGTCAACATCCATGTCACCGGCTGTCACCATTCCTGCGCGCAGCACTACATCAGCGACATCGGTCTGATCGGGGCGCGCGTGCCTGTCAACGAGGAGGACACGGTCGAGGGCTATCACCTTTTCACCGGCGGCGGGTTCGGCCCTGACGCGGACGTCGGGCAGGAGGTCTATCACGACCTCAAGGCCGAGGATGCGCCGAAGACGGTCGAAGGACTGCTCAAGGCCTATATCGCCCATCGTTCGTCTCCCGATGAAACCTTCCTGTCCTTTGCGCGCCGCCATGACGGCGAAACGCTGCGCAAGCTCGCCGATGCACAGGTGTCCGCATGAACCAGATCACGCCTCCGCCGAAACTCGACATCATTCCCGCCAGCGCACCGTTCTCCGATGCGCAGCGTTCCTGGCTGAACGGCTTCTTTGCCGGACTGTTGTCGCCTGACGCCGCCGCGCCGCTGTCGGCGGAGCAGGGCGCCGCCGTCATGCAAGGCGCCGCCGGCGACGGCGACGACGGCGAAGCGCCGTGGCACGACCAGACCTTGCCGATTGCCGAGCGGATGAAACTCGCCGAGGGCCGTCCCCTGCGCCGCAAAATGATGGCGGCGATGGCGCAGCAGGATTGCGGCCAGTGCGGCTACAATTGCCACGATTATTCCGAGGCCATCGCGAGCCGCAGCGAAGCACGGCTCAACCTCTGCGTTCCCGGCGGCAAGGAAACCGCGCGAATGCTGAAGTCGCTGTACGAGGAGCTCGACAAGGCCCCGGCGGCCAAAGCGGCGGACAAGCCGGACACGGCCGCGCCAGCGGTGACCGTGACCATCGCAGAGCCGGGCCGCTCGCGCGACAACCCCGTGACCGCGACTTTCCTGTCGCGCCGTCTTCTCAACAAGGGAAAGTCGGAGAAGGAGACCTACCACATCGAGTTCGATCTCTCCGAGAGCAGGCTCGACTACGTCGTCGGCGACAGTTTTGGTGTGTTCGCGCGCAACGATGTCGGCCTCGTCGACCAGATCATCGCGCTGCTCGGCGCCTCCCACACCACCAAGGTCAACGGCAAGACGTTGCGCGAGGTGCTGATCGAGGACGTCTCGCTGTCGCCGGCGCCGGACACGCTGTTCGAGCTGATCTCCTTCATCACCGGCGGTGCGGCGCGCGAGAAGGCGCGGGCGCTGGCGCAGGGCGAGGATCCCGATGGCGATGCGGCGACGCTCGACGTCATGGCCGCGCTCCAGAAGTTTTCGGGCACGCGGCCGCATCCGGAGGCCTTCGTCGAGGCGCTGGAGCCGCTTCAGCCGCGGCTCTATTCGATCTCGTCCTCGCACAACGCGACGCCCGGAAAGCTATCGCTGACGGTCGATTCGGTGCGCTACGTTGTCGGCAAGCGCAAGCGCCTCGGCGTCGCCTCGACCTTCCTCGGCGAGCGTATCAACGAGGGCGAGAAGCTCAATGTCTATGTGCAGAAGGCACACGCCTTCGGCCTGCCGCAGGACCCGAAGACGCCAATCATCATGGTCGGCCCCGGCACCGGCATCGCGCCGTTCCGCGCCTTCCTGCTCGACCGCAAGGCTACCGGCGCGCCCGGCAAGAACTGGCTGTTCTTCGGGCACCAGCGCAGCGATTGCGACTTCTTCTACCAGGAGGAGCTCAACGCGATGAAGACCTCGGGTCTGCTCACGCGACTGTCGCTGGCCTGGTCGCGCGACGGTGAGAAGAAGTTTTACGTGCAGGACCGCATGCGCGAGGTCGGCCGTGAGGTGTGGACGTGGCTTGCCGAAGGCGCGCATCTCTACATCTGCGGCGATGCCAAGCGCATGGCCAAGGACGTCGAGCGCGCGCTGGTCGACATCGTCGCCCAGTTCGGCGCACGTTCGACCGACGAAGCCGTCAGTTTCGTCGCCGAGCTCAAGAAGACCGGCCGATTCCAGGCTGACGTTTATTAAAACGCGAGAACATCGGGATGAGTCGTCCGGTTGATCGGACGGCCTTCCCAGGGTTTGGCCTGGCCATCATCCCTTGCGAGCCGGTTCCGGCTGCCTCGGAATTTAACGAATGAGATTCTCGGAACCTTCGCTTGCGGAGAATATGCATCTGCAATGAGCCTCCTATGAAGAAGCTCATCGCTTTTTCTGTCGACGTCTTGCCGGCACCCCCGGTTGATCCATCATAATCCCTCAAATGGGGCACTGGAGATCGACCATGCGCGAATTATCGGCCGAGGCCAGACTGCACTTCTACGCGCGCTCGCTCTCGCGTCGGACCGGGACGAGCATGCATCATGTCGCGCTCTATAGCGCGTTCGCCGTCATCGCGGCGATCGTGTTCGGCACGTTGTCGGTGCATCCGTTCTGATCACGCCCCGCGCTTGAACGGCGCGACCTCGATCCCCGCATTCTTCAACGCCTGACGCACACCGCGCGCGATCTCGACGGCGCCAGGCGTATCGCCGTGGATGCAGACCGTGTCCGTGCGCATCTTGATCACCTTGCCGGTGACAGAGACCACCGCGCCGTCCTGCACCATGCGCACGACGCGATCGGCGATCGCCGTGGCATCGTGCAGCACCGCGCCGGGTTTCTTGCGCGAGACAAGATTGCCGTCGTCCTCATAGGCGCGGTCGGCGAACACCTCGTGCACCATCGGCAGATTGGCCGCTTCGCCGGCCTTCACCAGCTTCGAGTTCGCGAGCACGACGAAGATCAGGCTGGGATCGACCGCCTTGATGCCGGCGGCGATCGCCTTCGCCGTCATGTCGTCCTCGCAGGCGACGTTGGAAAGCGCGCCATGCGCCTTCACATGCGTCACCTTGTACCCGGCTGCGGTCGCGATCGCCTGCAACGCGCCGATCTGGTAGGCGACGAGGTTCTCGATCTCGGATGCCTTCAGCCCCGCGATCGGATGCCGGCCAAAGCCGTGCAGATCGCGGTAGCCGGGATGCGCGCCGACCGAGACGCCGCGCGCTTTCGCGAGCTCCACCGTGCGGCGCATGATGTCAGGGTCGCCGGCGTGGAAGCCGCAGGCGACGTTGACCGAGCTTGCCAGCTCGATCATCGCCGCGTCATTGCCCATCTCCCACGCGCCAAAACCTTCGCCGAGGTCGCAATTGAGATCGACTGTCTTCATGGGTGCTCTCCGCCTCTGGTCTTGTTGCCGTTCACGGTTCCGCGGCGACCTGCCACGTCCCGGCATCGACGGCGCTCACGGCATAGCCCGCAACGTTAGCATCGCTGAGCGCCTCGATGTTGAGCGAGGTGGTGTCGGCAGGGCGCAGGCGATCGGGCAGGCTGCGGATCAGTTGCGCGAACTTGCGCGCCTCGTCCTGCGCCTCGGCCATGCTGACCGCCTTGAAACGGAACGCGGTTCCCGCCGAAGTCTGCGCGAGCCGGCCGACATCGGCCGTGATGACGGTTGCGATCTTCGGATAACCGCCCGAGGTGCCGCGATCCATCATCAGCACGATTGGCGCGCCATTGCCGGGCACCTGGATGCTGCCATTGACGGTGCCGTCGGAGACGATGTTGTGGCCGTGCAGATGCTTGATGGCGGGGCCCTCGAGGCGGTAGCCCATCCGATCGGAGGTTGCCGAGATCTTCCACTCGCTGTCCAGGAACAGCGCCTTGTTGGCGTCGTCGAATTCGTCGTCCTGCGGGCCCAGCAGAACACGGATCGGGCCGCTCACGGGCTTCGGCAACTCGATCCGCAGCTCGCTCGCGCCGCTTGCGGCATCAATGTTGAATTCGTCGCCGGCCTGGAGCGGGCGCGGGTAGGGGCTGCCGAGGCCCGCGCGCGCATTCACGGCGAGGCTGCCGAACACCGGCTCGCCCTTGATGGCGCCCTCGATCGCGAGATAGGTGAAGGCGCCGCCGCGGGCAAAGCCCAGCGTCAGAGTCTCGCCATCCTTCAAGATCACCGATGTGTCCATGGCGATCGGATTTCCGGCGACGTCCGCATTGCGCGGCGCGCCCGATATCGCGATGCGCACGGCGCCATCACGTGCGGTGAAGGAGGCGCCGAACGGGCCGATCTCGACGGCGGCCGCAAACGGCCCGTTGCCGACAAGCGTGTTCGCCGCAGCAAGCGACAGCCGGTCCATCGCCCCGCTCACCGTCAGTCCATAGCGCTGCGCGCCGTGGCGGCCGCCATCCTGAACGGAGCTTGCGGGCCCGATGCTGGTGACGACGAGCCGGCTCATGCGACCACCTGGTCGGCGACGATTTCGCCGGCTTCAGCAGCGCGGTCCAATTCTTCGAACGTCTTGTGGTCGATGGCGTAAAACGTCACGCGATCACCGGGTTCGGTGAGGAAGGTCGGATTGCGGTGGAGCTGATAGGTCCGCACCGGCGTGCGGCCCAGAAGGTGCCAGCCGCTCGGGGCGGCCAGGCATTGGATTCCGGCCTGGACGCCGCCGATCGAGATCGTGCCGGCGGGCGTCAGCACGCGCGGATTCTGTCGCCGCGACATGTGGAGAAATTTATCCAGCCCGCTGAGATAGGACCAGCCCGGCGTAAAGCCGATCATGGCGACCTTGTAGTCGCCGGCGACGTGACGGGCGACGATGTCGTCGGGGGTGGTGTTGAGCGCCTTGGCGACATCCTCGAGGTCGATGCCGTGCTCGCCGCCATAGGCGACGGGAATGCGCCAGCGGCGAGCCTTGGTTGCCGGAGGCAGCTTCTGGCTCGCGAGCGCGAGCAGCTTCTCGCCGAGCGCGTCGAAACCGATCTTGCCGGGATCGTAGTGCACCAGCAGCGAGCGATAAGTCGGCACGGCCTCAGTGATGCCGTCGATCGGGCTTGCGACAAGCGCCTTGTCGAGCGCCAGCACGCGCTGGTTGGCATCATCGTCGATGGTGCGGCTGAACTCGACCGTGACGGCGCTGTCGCCACTGGGCAAAAGGCGGGGCGGGGGAAGCGTCGAGGCCATGAGCTGTCGAAATCGGACTTCTGAAGAATGCGGTCCCCAGCGTTCGAGTTCCGCTTCGTCCTGCTTCGCGTAAATGCGCCCGCAAGTCCAATAAATTAATGCAAGGGGACACGATAAAGCCTTGTTATCGCGTCGCATAATAGCCCGGCGGCCCTGCGTTATTGCTAGCCTCTTGGCCCTTGACGCAAGGCGCCCGGCTCGCAAGATGCGCGCGTTCTTTCCCGCCCATCCGGAGCTCGTCTGTTTCCATGTCGCTGTCCCCCGAAGCCCGCAAAACCCTCGTCGGCATCACCACCGCCACCATCACCACGGTCCTGCTGAAGAAGGGCCTGCGCAATGTGTGGATGCGCGGCGCGCGTCCGTTGCGACCGGGCCTGCCGCGCCTGGTGGGTCCGGCCTTCACCCTGCGCTTCGTGCCTGCGCGCGAGGATCTGGCGACGCCGGAATCCTGGTCATCGCCGATCTCGACCCGCACCGCGATCGAGGCAATGCCCGAAGGCTGCATCGCCGTGGTCGATGCCATGGGCATCACCGATGCCGGCATCTTCGGCGACATCCTCTGCGCGCGCATGGTCAAGCGCGGCGTGACCGCGCTCGTCACCGACGGCGTGGTGCGTGACGTCGAGGGCGTGCTTGGCACCAATCTTCCGGTCTGGTGCGACGGCTATGCCGCGCCGCCGTCGGTTGCGGGCCTCACCTTCGTCGGCTGGGGCGAGCCGATCGGCTGCGGCGGCGTCGCGGTGTTTCCCAACGACATCGTGGTCGCCGACCAGGACGGCTGCGTGCTGATCCCGCAGGCGATGCTCGATCACGTGCTCAACGAGGGTGTCGAGCAGGAGCGGATGGAAGCCTGGATCGTCAACGAGGTGAACAACGGCGCCGTGCTGCCTGGCCTCTATCCCATGAATGCCGAAACCAAGGCGCGCTACGCCGCCAGCAAGAAGTAACCGGGAAGGAACGAGGTAATCCCCATGGAGATCACTATTGCAGGCACGCGGCCGACCCGCCGTGCGCCGAAGGAAAACTTCACCGGCACCGTGTGGCAGGACCCGGTCATCATGGCGCCCGCGCCGGCACGGCTGAACTGCTCGCGCGTTGCGTTCGAGCCGGGCGCGCGCACCAACTGGCACCATCATCCGCTCGGCCAGACGCTCTACGTCATCTCCGGCGTCGGGCGCGTGCAGTCCAAGGGCGGCCCGATCCGCGAGATCCGCCCGGGCGACACCGTCTGGATTCCGCCGGGCGAATTGCACTGGCACGGCGCATCGCCGACCAACGGCATGTGCCACATCGCCATGCAGGAAGCGCTCGATGGCGTCTATTCGACCTGGCTGGAGCCGGTCACCGACGCCGAATATGGGGCAGCGGTCGGCTAAGGCGCTCGCGTGCGGGGCAAGGTGTATCGCCCCAGGGCGATGCATCGCCGATCCCGAGACCGGAAATTTGGGACTACCCGAGCGCTGGGTTCCGGCTCTGCGCAGAGACGCCGTAGCGCGTTTACGGGCGTCCTGGCTGCTTGTCCCCGCGGCACCATCACATTCTTTCCGCCGTCCACGTCCCCCTGCACATGGCGCCACGCCAGGTGCCGGAGCCGGAAGTGCCGGTGAGCCGGCCGAAACCGACGGCGCGCTTGATGCCGGTGCTCAGCGTGACGTTGATGTTGCCGGCATCGGCGACGCGGCCCGACGCCGTCACCGCGGCGCTGCTCGATGCGATGTGACCATTGTTGATTCCGATCGAGACGGTCGCGCCGTCGCCGCAGGCCTGGATCGAGGAGGCGATGCGGACATTCCATGCACCGTCGAAGGCGGAGCCCGCAGCATCGGCCTGCGCGAGCGGGAAGGCGATAGTGACAATGGTGGCGAAGAGAGCCTTGCGAAAGCCGTTCATGACACGCCCCTGTGGTTGACCGTTCGGGGATCGTGACATGGACCGGGAACCGGCGATGTGAGGGCTGTCACGTGTGCAGGAGGTTGAGTGAGGTTGCTCACCTCGCAACAGAAGGGCGCGTAAAAACAAAGGGACCCGCATCGGGGCCCCCTTGCATTGGTCAGAACGATCAGTCCGATCTCAGTTCACCCGCGTCCAGGTCTGGCCGCCGCAGAACATGCCGCCGAAGGCGCAGCCCTGCACGCGCAACCGGTCGGTGCCCTTCATCGCGATCGTCGAGTCGTAGGTCGAGCCGGAATTGGGGTCGAGGATGCGGCCTGACCATTTCTGGTCCTTGCCGGGCTTCATGTTGATCAGGACCTGCTCGCCGTTCTGGTTCGATTTCGAATCGACCGAATAGCCGCAGAGATTGGTGCCGCATTGCTCGATGCGGACCTTGCCTTCCTTCTCCTCCGTGAGCCAAACGCCGAGCGGCGAATTCAGATCGCGCGTGGGCGCGGCTGCCGGAGCAGGCGTGGCTGCAGCCGCCTGAACGGGAGCGGGGGCAGGCGCCGGCGCGGGTGGCGGAGGCGGCGCCGGTGGTGCGGCAGCCACGGTCGGGGCGGGCGGTGGCGTCACAGCGGGCGCCGCCTGCTGCTCGACGGGAGCAGCGGCCGAAGGCGGCGCAGGGGGCGGCGCCACGGCCGTGTCGGCGGGCGTGTTGTTGGCGGTGGCCGGTGACGGAGCGGGTGGTTGCGGCGCTGCGGGCGGCGCTGCTGCGGCGGCGGGTGCAGGCGCCTGCACGGCCGCGGGCGGCGCGGCGGCGGGAGCGGGGGCAGGTGCCGGAGCAGCAGCCGGCGCTTGCGGATCCACCGTGGCCTGCTGCGGCGCCTGCTCGTTCTTCTTGGCCTTCTTGGCCTTGCCCTGGCCGGTGTTGTCGTACACGCCGGGGATCTGCACCGTGCCGCGGTCGGGATCGATGCGGATGGTGCGCCCGCCATATTCGAAAGTGTATTGTGCCTGAGCAGCCGTGCTCGCCAACAGGAATGCGGCCGTAGCCAACAGCTTCCTCATTTCGCATCTCCTGAACAGATGGTCCCCGGACTGACGCATACGCTCCGGTTCGATCGCAAAAAGTGATCTAGATCACTTTCATCCGTATGAGTCGTGCTGCAATGCGTTCGGGTTCAATACGCCCGGAACCCGTCCACAGTTTGGCCGAAGCGAGCGACAGGGCGACGCAGCCTAGTTGAACCAGGCGGCATAGATCTTCTTGTAGCTGCCGTCTTCCATCGAGATGTGCAGCCATTGGTCGACGAAGGCTTTCAACGCGACATCGCGCTGCAGCCAATAGGCCTTCTCCGAAAAATCGAACGGCTTTTCAGGGTGCACCGCGCAGAGCACGCCGGCATGCTGCTTCTGCTGGTATCGCGTCTCGGAGGCGTCGGTCATCATCAGATCGGCGTTGCCCTTGGCGATCTCGTCGAAGATCACGGTGTTGTCGGCAAAGACGGTGATCTCGGCATCCTTGATGTTGGCGCGCGCGAAGCGTTCGTTGGTGCCGCCCGGATTGACGATGATTCGGGTGCCCTTCTTGTCGATGTCGGCGATGCTCTGGTACTTGGCCGTGTCGGCGCAGCGCGCGATCGGCGTCTTGCCCTCCCGCATGATCGGCGTGGAGAAGAAGCCTTTCTTCTGCCGGTCGAGCGTGACGGAGACACCGCCCATGGCGATGTCGAACTGGTCGGCCTCGAAATCCTTCATCAGCTTCGGCCAGGCCGTCGGCACGAATTCGACCTTGACGCCGAGCGCCTTGCCAAGGGCCTGCGCCATGTCGACGTCGAAGCCGCTGAATTGCTGCGTGGTCTTGTCCAGATAGGTGAAGGGCTTGTAGTCGCCGGTCATGCCGACGCGCAAGGTGCCGCGCTTGACTATCTCGTCGAGGCGCGAGGGCGCCTGCTGCGCGTGCGCCGAGAGATTCACCAGCAACGCCACGGCCAAAGCTGCCCAGATTCGAACGATCATCTCTTTTCCACCCGTGCCCGAGCTGTCATTGTGCGGGGTGGATTTAGACCAGATGCCCGTCGCTGGCGAGGCGGAATTGAAGGGAATTCAGAGGTGACGATCTCGATGTACGAGGCCTCGGTAGGCCTCTTCGTGCCGTACTTGCGCAACCTGTCCGGATTGCTCGACAAGGGCGTGGCCTATGCCGAGACCCGCAAGTTCAATCCGGCGGTTCTGCTCGGTATGCGCCTGGCGCCGAACATGTACGATCTGGCGCAGCAGGTCGGCGAGGCCTGCCGCCATGGCGTGGTCGCCCCGGCCTTGCTGGCGGAGCGCGAACCGATCACGCTGCCGGTGCTGGAGCACGACATGGCCGGACTTCAGGCACGCATCGCGACGTCGATCGAGTTCATCGAAAGCCTGCCGCGCGCCGAGATAGACGCGTCGGCCGAACGCAATGTGTTCTTCAAGCTGAAGAACGGCACCGAGCTGCCATTCACCGGACGAACGCTGCTGCTGACCTTCAGCGTCCCGCAGTTCTTCTTTCACGTGACGACGGCCTACGACCTGTTGCGGCACGCCGGCGTCGAACTCGTGAAGAAGGATTATCTGGGAAGGAAGTAGATGCTCGGCCTTCACCTCTCCCCGGCGGGGAGAGGTGTACAGCGACGTAAACCTACGCTTCGCCCTTGCGCTCGAATTCGGCGAGCGAGCTGCGGCCGGCAATTTCGCTGCGCAGCTCTTCGAAACGCCGATGCGCTTCGTGCTCCTGCGCGTCGACGAAATGCACGGCGGCTTCGCTCGTCATCGGGCCGCTAACCACGGGCGCCGACTGCTCGCCGATGGTCTCGTGGACGTAGAATTGGCCGTCGTCGCCGCGATGGACTGTCCATTTGAGGCGGATCGCCACCATCGGGCCCGGGCCGACCTTGCTGTAGCCATCCGCATCAGTGTGCTCCGGCACCAGCGGCTGCTCCTCGACCACTGGATGCTCGTCGACAATTGGCTGCTCGTCGGCGGCGATGTGCTCACGTTCACCAGCGACCATCATTTCGGTCTCGGTCTCCCGTACGACGAGAACGGGCTCGGGGTGCTCTAAAATGCTGGCGATGGTCGCCAGCGCGTGGTCGGTCGGGTCGATCTCTGCCAAGGGTTCATCCTCCAGCTCGACGCGGCCGGCTGGTCTGTCCCACTGCCGGTGCGCCCTGGCTCATTACGCGCGTTTGATTAAGGCTGAGTTGGGGCTCGATCTGCACCAAAATGGGACGGTTTTTGGTCGTCCCAAGCGAGCGCCTGCGCCGCCCGCCCGGAGTTCGGCTCAGCCCAGCACGTCCTGGTTGATGACGTTCTGCCGGATGGGATCGCCGTCCAGCGCACTCAGGATGTTGCGCGCGGTCTGCTCGCTCATGCGGCTCACGGCCTCGATGGTAACGCCGGCAACATGCGGGGCCATGATGACGTTGGGCAGGGCAAACAGTGCGTTGCTGAGCGGCGGCGGCTCCACCTCGAACACATCGATACCGGCACCGGCGAGCTTGCCGGAGACCAGCGCGTCATAGAGCGCGGCCTCTTTCACGATGCCGCCGCGCGCGGTGTTGATGAGGTAGGATTTCGGCTTCATCCCGCCGATCCGTGCCGCATCGAACAGGCCGACCGTCTCCGGCGTCTTCGGACAATGGATGGTGACGAAATCGGCATGAGGCAGCGCGGCATCGAAATCGGCGACGGGCTCGCAGCCGGCGGCCTTGATATCGGCAGCCGGCTTGTAGGGATCATAGACCTGTACCTTCATCTCCATCGCTAGGCAGCGCTTGGCGGTGCGACTGCCGATACGGCCGAAGCCGATGATCAGCACGGTCTTGCCGTAGAGATCGAACGGCAGCATGCCGAGCCGGTCGGCCCATTTGCCGTCCTTGACGCAAGCGTGCAATTCCTGCGCGCGCTTCGCCAGCGTCAGCATCATGAACAGCGCGGCTTCCGCGACCGAGGGCGAGTTGGCACTGCCAGCGACCATCAGCGGCACCTTGCGGCGGGAGAGGGCGGGCACGTCGACGGCGTCGTAGCCGACGCCGATGCGGGTCACCACCTTCATGTCCTTCGCGGCGTCGAGCTCGGTCTCGCCAAAGGCGGTGGCGCCGAGCGCGACGCCATGGACCGGTGCATGGCTCTTGAGCAGAGCCTCGAAGTCCTTGGCGGAGATCAGGTTCGGAAACTCGACGAGCTCGATATCGTCCCGCTGGGTGAGGAGGGCGCGTGCCCCTTGCGACAAAGTTTGCGTAACGAAAATCTTCTTCTTGTTGGTCGCCATCGTCTCCTGCCTGCGCGAGTTTCTTGGACCGGCATCACAACACGACGCCGGACGCCTCGTTTAGCAGGTGCATGTTGTTGAGGTCCATCGCCAAACGCATGGGTGCCCCGTCCTTGGCGCCGGCATTGGGATCGACGCGGCCGCAGACCGGCGTGCCGTCGAGCCCGAAATAGACCAGCGTCTCCATCCCCATCGGTTCGGTCACGTCGAGCACGGTCTCGAAGGTTTCGACGCCGGGCGCGAGATGCGCATGCGACTCGGTGAGGTGCTCGGGGCGAAGGCCCAGCAGCAGCTTCTCGGTGCGCGGCAGAGTCTTGTAGCGTGCGGCGCGGGCTGGGGGCAGCGGGAAAGCGATGCGGTCGGTGAGACGGATCTGGAGCGTGCCGCCGACGTCCTCGAGCCGGCACGGAATGAAGTTCATCGCGGGCGAGCCGATGAAGCCCGCGACGAAGCGTGTGGCCGGCTTGTGGTAGAGCTCGTTCGGCGTGCCGATCTGCTCGATACATCCCTTGTTCATCACAACGACGCGGTCGGCCAGCGTCATCGCCTCGACCTGGTCGTGGGTGACGTAGACCGTGGTGGTGCGCACCTTCTGGTGCACCTTCTTGATCTCGATCCGCATCTGCACGCGCAGCTTGGCGTCGAGATTGGACAGCGGCTCGTCGAACAGGAACACCTTCGGATTGCGCACGATGGCGCGGCCCATCGCGACGCGCTGGCGCTGGCCGCCGGATAGCTGCTTCGGCTTGCGATCGATCAGGTCGGTGATGTCGAGGAGCCGGGCGGCCTCGGTCACTCGCGCCTTGATCTCAGCCTTGGGATAGTGCTTCAGGCGCAGGCCGAACGACATGTTCTCCGCGACCGTCATGTGCGGGTAGAGCGCGTAATTCTGGAACACCATGGCGATGTCGCGGTCCTTCGGCGGCACGTCATTGACGACGTCGCCGCCGATCATGATGTCACCGTCGGTGATGTCCTCGAGCCCTGCGATCATGCGCAGCGTCGTCGACTTGCCGCAGCCGGAGGGGCCCACCAGCACGATGAATTCATGATCGGAGATATCGAGATCGATGCCGCGCACGGCTTCGACATCGTCGTAACGCTTGATCACCTTACGCAGGGAAACGTCGGCCATTGCACTTCAACCCCTCAATTTCAACCCTTCGTCGCGCCGGCGGTCAGGCCGGCAATGTAATAGTCCATCAGGAAGGCGTAGATGATCAGCGGCGGCGCGGCGCCAAGCAGCGCGCCGGTCATGATCTGTCCCCAGTTGAAGACGTCGCCCTTGATCAGTGTGGTGGTGATGCCGACCGGCAGCACGAGCTGATCGATCGAGGTCGTGAACACCAGCGGATAGAGGAACTGGGCCCAGGACACCGTAAAGGCGAAGATGGTCGCCGCGATCAGCCCGGGCAATGCAACGGGAATGAAGATCCGGGTCAAGGTCTGGAGCCACGAGGCGCCGTCGATGAGGGCGGCTTCATCGAGCTCCTTCGGGATCGAGGCGAAATAGCCGATCATGATCCACGTGCAGAACGGCACCGTCAACGTCGGATAGATGAACAGCAGCACGTACCATCGGTTGAGCAGCGTGATGCCGGTGTAGTCCTGGACGACCCCGAGCATCTTGAACAGCGGGATGAAGAGAAGACTGTCCGGGATCAGGTAGGTAAGAAAGACACCGGTGGCCAGCGTCGCTGAGCCCCAGAACTTCATCCGCGCCAGCGCAAAGGCCGCGGGGATGCTGATCAGCATCGTGATGATCACGACCACGATCGACACGATCGACGAGTTCCAGAAGAAGCGCAGAAACTGGTTCGAGCTCAGCAGCTCGACATAGTTCGACAGCGTCGGGTGGAATACCCACCAGGGATTGGTTGCCGCCGATATCTCCGCGCTGCTCTTGAGCGAGGTGATCAGCATGTAGATTGGCGGCGTCAGGAAGAAGATCGCGAACAGCACCAGGAAGAAATAGGACCAGCGCAGCGCCCAGGCGCGGTCGCGGCTCATGCTGCCATACTTGATCTTGCGGGAGGGGCCGGCCTTGTCGATTGCGAGCGTGCTCATCAGGCTTCGTTTCCGCGTTTGTTGACATCGCGCAGGATGAAGATCGCAGCGACCGCGAGGATCGGCACCATGAACAGCGAGACACAGGCGCCGAGCGGAATGTCGCTGCTCTGGATGCCGACCTGGAACGCCCAGGTGGCGAACAGATGCGTCGTATCCAGCGGACCGCCTGAGGTCAGGATGCGCACGATGTCGAAATTGGCGAAAGTGACGATTAGCGAGAACAGCGTGGTGATGGCGATGATGTTGCGCATCATCGGCAAGGTGACGTACCAGATCCGCTGCCACCAATTGGCGCCATCGATCGCGGCGGCCTCGTAGAGTTGATCGGGGACGGATTTCAGCGCGGCCAGATACATGATCATGAAGAATGGCGCGCCGTACCAGATGTTGACGAGGATGACGGAGAAGCGTGCCCAGAAGGTGTCGCCGAGCCAGGGGATCGGGCCGACGCCGAAGAAGGACAGCGTGTAGTTGAAGGCGCTGTAGGAAGGGTCGAACAGCCACAGCCAGGCCAGCGTGCTCATCGCCGGTGGGATCACCCAGGGCACCAGCAGCATGCCGCGCCATTTGCGCTGGCCCTTGGCCGGAATGTTGTGGACGAAATGCGCGACGATGAAGCCGATCAGCGCCTTGAAGATCACGGCCGTGATCGCGAAGATGCAGGACTGCTGCACCACCATCCAGAACGTCTCGCGCTTGAACAGGAAGGTGAAGTTGCCGAAGCCGACGAACTTCGTCATCGACTTGTTCAGCGTCGCCAGATGAACGGAATAGAAGGCGGGGTAGAGCACGAGCAGCGCGATCAGGAGGATCAGCGGCAGCGTCAGGAAAAACGCCACCGTCGATTTGCGCCCGAGCGCATTGCGCAGGCTCGATCCCCTGCGGGCGCCCGCCGCACGGGCGACGCGACCTCGCTCAACGACGACATCGGCCATGTCAGATTCCTTGGATTAGTCTTTCTCTATGCTCTTATGCTGTCCAACCGTGAAGCCGGCCATGCGGCTTCACGGTCAAGCGGATTGAAGCATGCAGCCCGGGCAGCTCACGCACGTGACGCGAGCCGCCCTGTCAGCAGGCCCCGGCCTAGCTCCGCATGAAGCCTTCGCACTCGCCCTCGGCCCAGGCGAGCGCCTGCTCCAACGTCTCGCCCCGCGCATAACGCAGTGCCATTTTGGTCAGCGTCGCCTGGAAGTAGATCTGCTGTGCGATCTTGGGCGGCGCCGGCGATGCCGCGATCGACAGCGTCTGATGCTTGTGCGGGTCCGGATAGTGATAGAGCGTTCCCTTCGGCGGCCCTTCTTCCGCCCAGGTCTTGAACTTGGTCATGTTCGCATACGCCGGCAGATCATAGCCGCCGCTCACCGCGACGAACTTCTCGATCGATGACGGCGCGGACAAGTGAACGAGCAGGCTCTTGGCCGCCTCCTTGTTCTTGCCGAAGCTCCAGACGCCCCAGAAGTACGGCAGGTACGGCGCAAACCGGCCCTTCGGACCGGACGGGAAGCCGTGCGTCCAGCACTGCTCGGCGACCTGCGGCGCATCGCGCTTGGCAACAGCCCAGGCGCTCGGCGGATTCAGGATCATCGCACCACGGCCGGAGATCAGCCATTTGTTGTTCGAAGCGTCGTCCCAGGAGGGTGCATCCGGCGGCAGGAACGCGATCAGCTTCTTGTAGAATTCCATGGCCTGGCGAACCTGATCGGTCTTCACCGTGATATCGCCCTTGGCGTTGACGAGCTCGGCCCCGAAGGACTGAAAGATCGCGCCGGCGGTATCCACGCTGTCGGTGGTCTCGCCGAGGCCGATGCCGAATGCAAAGCCAGCCTTCTGGCAAGCCTCGGCTGCCTTCAGGAAGGTCTCCATGGTCCAGTTGTCCGCCTTGGGCGGGCTGCCGGCCGGGTACATCTCCTGTACGTCGATGCCGGCGTGCTGCTTCATCAAATCGATGCGGGAGCAGGGCCCCTTGATCTGGCTGCCGGGGGTCGCGGGCACCGCGAGCCATTTGCCGCCCGAATTCCCGAGATATTTGACGGTGCCGTTCACCTCGCCATTCTGCTTGAGGAGCGGCTCCACGACGTCGTTGAGCGGCTCGAGATTCTCGGCATAGGCCTGCGGCCACCAGCTCGGCATCTGAAGAATGTCATGACCCGACTTGGCCTGGGCTTCGGCCGCGGCGGTCAGCTCGATCTTCTTGTTGTTGCTGGTGATGTAGTCGATGGAGACTTCCACCTTCTCCTTCGCGGCCCATTCGTTGACGAGATCGGTCGAGGCCTTGTTGGCGCCGGGCACCCAATGGTCCCAGAACCCGATTGAGAGCTTGCCGGCGGCGTAAGCGCCTCTGACATAAGGCGCCGTGATCAGCGCCGCGGAGGACATTGCAGTGGCAGCCACAAATTGACGTCGCGTCAGTGTCTTGCGTGACATCTCGTTTCCTCGCTTGGGTGTTGTTGTTGGAGTTTCCTCTGAGAGACTTCTTTCTTGAGTTCTCGTTGTTGGATTTTCTTATTGGTGCCGTCGGCCCGCGTCGGCATTTCACGCGAGGTCGCAGCAAATTGGTAGCGCGATCAGATCATGATTGATCGCGTCTGTCGAGAAAGCCGAACGGCTCCTCGTCTAGAACTATTGGTGTGCCCGGCAGGATCGCGAGCGCATTCACGACCGTGTGCTGCAGGCAAACCGCGGACGTTCATTTTTGCGGCGCACACTTCGCGCAAGCGAGCCCTCGAACGATCTGTGCGCAATTACGCCGCAGTTTCGAATAAGCCTGCATAACCGCTTCGCGCGAAAGACTTTTCGGGCGTGGACGGCGATTGGTGGCGTCTGGACCTCGGCGCGGCGGAAACGATAGAGTTGCAATTGTCATGGGCCTTTCGCCGGAGAGGCCAGCCAGATCGACGATGGAGACGAGAATGATCAAACCGGTGCTGCCAGCGCGGCTTCACCTGCGACGATGGTTTGCGCTGGGGTCCGTGCTCGCGCTGCTGCTGGGCGTCGCCGCGGTGGCGAACGCCCAAGGTCTGGTCAAAGGCGTTCAGGAGGGCGCGGCGGCCGGAAACAAGGCGGCAGGTCCGGTCGGCGGCGTGCTTGGCGGCGCCATCGGCGGCGTGGTGGGCGTCTTCACCGGCGTGCTCGGCGTCGGCAACAATGGCAATCAGGCGCCGCCGCCCAAGGAGGCCAGCAAGGATGCAAGCAAGGATGCCAAGCAGCCGGGCGGCAAGGACAAGGACGCCAAGAGCGCCAAGGCGGGGAAGGGCTCCAAAGCGAGCAAGGAAGCGAAGAACGCCCCGCAGAATGGCAAGGACAACAAAGAAAATAAGGATGTCACGGTTCTCACCCAGACCGGCGCTCCGCAGCAGAGCGCGGAACAGATCGTTGCCAACAGCGATGCCTATATCGAGCGGATCAAGACCGAACTGAACCTCACGCCCGATCAGGAGAAGCACTGGTACGGCTTCTCGAGCGCCATGCACTACCTCGGGCATAATGGTGCAGAGCGGCTCAACCTTCGGGTCGCGCGCGCCAAGCGCGATCCGCCCGACGACATCATTGAGCAGATGCGCAACGAGGCGCAGTTCCTGATCGACCGGGCGGCCGACCAGCGCAACGTGGCCGATGCGGCCGAGCCGCTCTATTCGAGCCTCGATGACAAGCAGAAGCAGGTGTTCATTCAGGAGATGGTGCGCCTGAGCCACGAGCGAGGACTGGATTGATCAAGTTGAATCGGATCGGGCGCGTCTGAATTAAGGGCGCCGGCCACGAATTCGTGTATCCTCTCCGCAATTCGGTTATGGTTAGCTGCGTAAGGCTGACTGCGGGGTTGATATGGCGGACGGACTCTCCGTTTTCCTGGTCGAAGACGAGGCGTTGATCCGGATGATGATCGCCGACATGGTGGAGGAGCTCGGCCACCGCGTCGTCGCGGAAGCGGACAATGTCCGCGACGCCAGCGCCTTTGCCATGACTGCGCAGTATGATCTAGCCATCCTCGACATCAATCTGATGGGCGTCTACGTCGATCCCGTCGCCGATCTGATCGAGCGACGCGGAAAACCGTTTCTGTTCGCGACGGGTTATGGACCGGAGCTGCTGCCGTCCTTGCTGCGGCGAAGGCCGATCCTGCGCAAGCCGATCGCGATGGATCAGCTCAAGGCGATGATCGATTCGATGTTTCCGGAAGCCACAGAGAAGGCGCCGCACTGAGTGACGGCGTGGACGCCGCACTGGTGACGGCGTGGACGCCGCACTGGTGACGGCGTGGACGCCGCACTGGTGACGGCGTAGACGCCGCACTGGTGACGGCGAGACGCCGCACTGAGATCGCCAACGAAAATGGCCGCCCGTCGGGAGGCGGCCATTTGGCGAAACAGCTCGGCGCGCTGTCAGATCAGGCCGGCGCTGAGATCGATGCCACGCGCGATCAGGCCGAACGAGACGGCCAAGCCCGTGCAGCAGAGCAGCAAGATGGTCTTGAACGAAGAAACGGCGAACCGCGCTTGGACGGCGGCCGGCATCACGGCGAGCGAAATCATGCTCATGTTCACTTCCCCCCTTTATTGACCCTGATTTGCCTCAGGTGGGGGAACTCTTAGAGCAAAAAGTTTGACGCCAGATTGCGAGGCATCGTTAATGAAGTCGCAATCGCCTCGTGTTCTCACGCGCCGGGACGAGCTCGCAAGCCTCAGTTGCGACCGTTTCTCAGCACCGTGGCAATGGTGTGCGCCGTCATGGCGGCGCGATCCGAAGCGCGCTGGGCGGCCAGCCGGTCCCTTGCCTTTTCCTCGATCAGGAGCTCGATCAGGGCCAGCCGCTTGTCTTCGTTGTCCGCCTCCCGCAGCAGGCGGTGATAGCGGTGATAGTCGAAACCGAAATCCTGTTTACGCATGCCACGCCCCCGCAACTACGCCACACACAGGACAGGATTGTTTCGCATCGGAAACGCGCAGGCAAGCACGATCCCGCGCGGAATCGGGTGTACGCGGCAATCAGTTGTGAATTGCTGGAACGCGAGAGGGCGCTTCCTCCGCTCAATTTAGTCAATTTGGATTGTGCTGGGCGAACATCTTGAGGCCGACGAAGCTCGCATCAGGCTTGATCACCAGCCTGGTCGGGATGTTGCGCAAGTAATCCTGGAAGCGTCCCTTGGCCTCGAAGCGTGCTCGGAATGCGGACACCGCGAGGAACTCGGGAAAACGCGGCACGATCCCGCCGGCGATATAGACGCCGCCGCGGGCGCCGAAGGTCACCGCGAGATTGCCCGCGACCGAGCCGAGGATGGCGCAGAACATGTCGAGCGTCGCGCGGCTGACGGGGCAATTGCCCTCCAGCGCGGCCTTGGTGATGGCGGCAGGATCCCGATGTGGTACCTGGGCGCCATCGACCTCCGCGAGGGCCTCGTAGAGGCTTTGCAGGCCGGAACCTGAGAGCGCGCCGCGCTCGATGGAGACATGGCCAAGGCGCTTGCGCAGACAGGCGATCACGCGTTCCTCGCGCTCGTTCTCCGCCGGCAGGGTGGCGTGACCGGCCTCGGTCACGACCGCCAGCCGTGCGCCATGGCGCTCGACCAAACAGGACACCCCAAAGCCGGTTCCGGGCCCGACCACCAGCAGGGGCTCTCCGGGCAGGCCATCCTGCCCGCCAAGCGGAATGAGGTCGGCAGGCTGCAAGGCGGGAAGAGACCAGGCCACCACTTCGAAGTCGTTGAGCACGTGGACGCTGTCGAAGCCAAGCGCAGCTTGCAGCTCGTTGCCGTCGATGACCCACGGACTGTTGGTCATGACGCAGCGATTGTTGGTGACAGGGCCGGCCACCGCCAGCACAGCTCTTCGGGGCTGCCCGCCGGAGGACCTGCGAGCGAGAACATCGACGATGGCCTGGCGAACGGTCGGGAAGTCGGCGACCTTGACGTAGTCGATCGGTCCGGTCGGATCGCTGTTACTCGATTCAGCCTGGCTCAGCGCGAAGCGCGCATTGGTGCCGCCGATATCGGCGAGAAGAATCTGTCCTGTCTTGCCGATCGTCATGGCCATATGGCTGCCGCAGCCGCACGGGCTGCGGGAACCGCTTCCTCCGCTCTCTGATCGCAAATTGCGAACGGCTGTCAGAATCCGTCCTTGGGTGCAGCTAGTCAACACGGTTGATGTCAAACCGTTGCACCCTGAGCGCCTTTCCGGGACCAATTCGCGGGTGCTTCCTCACGGACCAACGGTTGCGCAGCAGCGCGGGAAGGCGGACACTAGGGGAAGCGCGCCTGGCGCCTTCGCGCCGGCAGATGCAACGAGACCAGCGATGAAGATTTCCGACCGCGACGTGCTGCTGGCGATTGACGTGCAGAACGACTTCTGCACCGGCGGGGCGCTCGCCGTTCCCGGCGGCGAAAAGGTCGTCCCCGCCATCAACCGAATCGCGCAAAAATTCGTCAATGTGGTGCTGACCCAGGACTGGCATCCGCGGGATCACGTGTCATTCGCGGCCAACCATGCCGGCAAGCAGCCGTTCCAGACCATCGAGCTCGACTACGGCACCCAGGTGCTCTGGCCCTCTCATTGCGTGCAGGGTACGACGGGCGCTGAATTCCACCCGGAGCTCGACGTTGTCAGCGCGAGCCTGGTGGTGCGCAAGGGCTTTCGCCGCGGCATCGATTCCTATTCGGCGCTGTTCGAGAACGACCATAAGACGCCGACCGGACTGCTCGGTTACTTGCGCGAACGCGAGCTGAAGACCGTCTTCGTCGCCGGTCTGGCGCTGGATTTCTGTGTTCGCTTCTCGGCGGAGGACGCCCGCACGGCTGGTTTCGAGGTCGCCGTCGTCGAGGACGCCTGTCGCGGCATCGATCTCGACGGCTCCGTGGCTGCCACGCATAGGAGTTTTAAGGATCGCGGCATTTCGGTCGTGAGCCTCGAGGCGTTCCTGTGAGGATGAGATAGCCATGGTGGAGAAGGCCGGCAGAAGGCCAGGCGGACCGGGGCATGCGCCGGATGACCCGCTGCTGTGGCCGTTTGCGGCGGCGCGACTGGCCATGGACGCCTGTTTCTGGTGGCTGGAGCGCGGAACTGCGGAGCAGGGCGAGAGCAGCTTGCCGTGGACGACGCCCAGCACGGTTGCGCTGGAGCTTGCGACCATGCGCCTGCGCGATTTCACGCAGACGCGGTCCGGTCAGCCGGCGCTGGTCTGCGCACCCTATGCGCTGCATCGGGCCCCGATCGCCGACTTCGCGCCTGGCCACAGCGTGGTGCAGTCGCTGCAAAATGGCGGCATCGAGCGCGTCTATCTCACCGACTGGCGGTCAGCCACGCCGGAGATGCGCTATCTCTCGATCGACAGCTATTTGACCGATCTCAACGTCGCCATCGACGAGATCGGCGCGCCGGTCGATCTCATCGGGCTGTGCCAGGGCGGCTGGCTGTCGCTGCTCTATGCGGCGCGCTTTCCGGCCAAGGTGCGGCGGCTGGTCCTGGTCGGCGCTCCGGTCGATCTGTCGATCGACTCGGCGCTGTCGCGGCTCGCCCGCAACGCGCCCGACCTGGTATACGACCAGCTCGTCGCTCGCGGCGGCGGCAATGTCAGCGGCGAGGAGATGCTGCGCTTCTGGTCCAAGGCGCCTGACAGCGACGATATCGCAGTGGCGTTGCAGAGGGGACTCTCGGACGAGGAGGGCGCGACCCTGCTCGCGCGCTTCGACCGCTGGAATAGCGAGACGCTCGATTTGCCGGGCACTTATTACCTTCAGATCGTCAACTGGATTTTCCGGGAGAACCGGATTGCCGGCGGCAAATTCGTCGCGCTCGGCCGCCCGGTTGACCTGAAGGACGTCAAGGCGCCGATCTTCCTGCTGGCCGGGTTGGACGACGACGTCGTGCCGGCTGTGCAGGCGCTCGCCACCGCTGATCTCGTCGGCACGCCGCCGCCTTTCATTGCGGCAGCTTCCGAGCCGAGCGGTCATCTCGGCCTTTTCATGGGGGCGCGGACCCACGCCCATGCCTGGCCTCGGATCGCCGAATGGCTGCGCGATGATCTGTCCGGGGTCTTGGCGCGCAGCGCCTGACGTCGCGGGCGCCGGCTGGCCGACATGCAAATCGGTTATGCATGATGGCGGATGGCCTGCACGGGCGCCGGTCGATGGGCTACATATGATGCGGTGCTGGCGGCTGCGGCTAGTGGCGCAAGAGGTTGAAGAGATTGCAAGGATTGAAGGTACAGCGCTTGATGTCTTTCCACTCGATCTATGCCCATGGATTTGCGCGCGTAGGGGCCTGCGTCACCACCTCCCGCGTGGCCGACCCCTCGGCCAATGCGAAGGCCGTCCTGGTGGCGGCCAATGCCTGCCACGAACAATCGGTGGCGGTTGCCGTGTTTCCCGAGCTGTGCCTGTCCGGCTACGCGATCGAAGACTTGGTCAAGCAGGATCCGCTGCTCGATGCGGTCGAGCGCGGGCTCGCTGCGATCGCCGAGGCCTCCGCGGCACTGATGACGGTCCTGATCGTCGGCGCACCGCTGCGCTTTGGCCATCGCATCTACAATTGTGCGGTCGTCATCCATCGCGGCACCGTGCTTGGCGTTGTGCCCAAGAGCTATCTGCCGACCTACCGCGAATTCTACGAAGGACGGCATTTCGCCTCCGGCGCGGGCATCGCCGGAGAGACGATCTCCTTTGGCGGGCTGCATGCGCCGTTCGGCGTCGACCTTCTGTTCTCGGCCGAGGACGTTCCGGGCCTTACCATCGGCGTCGAGATCTGCGAGGACATGTGGATTCCGGTGACGCCGGCATCCGAGCTCGCGCTCGCGGGCGCCAGCGTGCTGATCAACCTCTCGGGTAGCCCGATCACGATCGGCCGGGCGCGCTCGCGCGCGCTGCTGTGCCAATCGACATCGGCGCGGTGCCTCGCAGCCTACGTCTATTCCGCCGCCGGAGCAGGGGAATCGACCACCGATCTGGCCTGGGACGGCCAGACCTCGATCTACGAGAATGGCGTGCTGCTGGCCGAGGGCGAGCGGTTCCGCCAGGACGGCCAGATTACGCTGGCCGACGTCGATCTCGACCTGCTCAGGCAGGAGCGCGCGCTGATGGGCACGTTCGACGACAATCGCCGCCAGCGAGAGGCGTTTTTCCGCAAGGTGACATTCGCGCTGAAGCCGCCCGCCGCCGACGTCGGCTTCCTGCGCAAGGTCGAGCGGTTTCCGTTCGTGCCGAGCGACGAGAGCCTGCTCGAGCAGGATTGCTATGAGGCCTACAACATCCAGGTCGCCGGCCTCGTTCAGCGGATGCGTGCCACCGGCACCAAGCGCGTCGTGATCGGCGTCTCCGGCGGGCTCGATTCCACGCACGCCCTGATCGTCGCCGCCAAGGCAGTCGATCTCCTCGGCCTGCCGCGCGAAAACATCCTGGCTTACACCATGCCGGGCTTTGCCACCGGCAGCGAGAGCAAGACCCACGCGCTGGCGCTGATGAAGGCGTTGCAGACGAGCTGGCAAGAGCTCGACATCCGCACCACGGCCACGCAGATGCTGAAGGATATCGGCCACCCCTTTGGCAAGGGCCAGAAGGTCTACGACGTCACCTTCGAGAATGTGCAGGCGGGCCTGCGCACGGACTATCTGTTCCGCCTCGCCAATCATCACGGCGGCATCGTCATCGGCACGGGCGATCTCTCTGAACTCGCGCTCGGCTGGTGCACCTATGGCGTCGGCGACCAGATCGCGCATTACAACGTCAATGCCGGCGTGCCGAAGACGCTGATCCAGCATCTCATCCGCTGGGTGATCTCATCGAACCAGTTCAGCGACAACGTCAACCGCACGCTTGGCTCGATCCTCGCTGCCGAAATCTCTCCAGAGCTGGTGCCGGTGCAGCCTGGCGAGAAGCCGCAGAGCACGGAAGCGTCCGTCGGGCCCTACGAGCTGCAGGATTTCAACCTGTTCTACACGCTGCGCTTCGGCATGCGTCCCTCCAAGATCGCCTTCATGGCGCAGCACGCCTGGAAGGACGTCGCCACGGGCGAATGGCCGCCGGCCTTCCCGAGCGACCGTCGCAGGGCCTACGATCTTCCCGAGATCCGGCGCTGGCTCGATGTATTCCTGCGTCGCTTCTTCGCTTTCAGCCAGTTCAAGCGCTCGGCGATGCCGAATGGACCGAAGGTTTCGGCGGGTGGGTCATTGTCGCCGCGGGGCGACTGGCGGGCCCCGTCGGATGCGAGCGCGGCGGCATGGCTTGAGGATCTTGAAGGGAACGTGCCGAACTGATCGGCGCGGCGCATGGACATTGAGGGGACGATCGGATGCCAGTCGGAGAGGGGGCGGGTGAGGAAGCCAAGGTCGTCAACGGCCTCTACATCTTCGACATCGAAATGCGCGACGGCAAACGCGGCCAAGCCAGGGGCGTGGTCGTGCTCTGCGACGGGCGCATCATGGGCGGCGACAGCTATTTCTATTACACCGGCAGCTACACGTTCCGGAACGGCAAGTGGCGCGGCGACATGATCGTCAATCAGCATACCGAAGCCATCGGCAAGACTCTCGCATTCGGCGGCAGGGAGGTCACCTGCGGTTTCTCGGGCGACTACTCGGCCGGCGGCGCCGAGGTCGAGGGTATGGCGCTGGTCGGCAAGACCACCGTGACATTCACGGCCCGCCTCACGCTGAAGGATGCGATGTAAGCCCCGCGTGATCTGCTCCCGTTCCTTGGCAGGAACCTTCGCACCCGCAGAACGTTCGCGTCTGTTGCTGTGAATTGTCGAGGAGAGGGACCATGCGCAAGCACTTGATGTTATCGACTGCGGCCGTCGGACTGATGCTCGCCTCCGGCTTGGCCTACGCCCAGGCGCCCGGTGAGCGCAGAGACGAGCCGAAACGGACCGAGGAACCGGCCAAAGGCGCTGCGCCGCAGCGCGGGGGCCCGGCCCAAGGCGCTCAAGAGCGGGTTCAGGAGCGCACGCAGGGCGCCCAGGAGAGACTCCAGGGAGCCGGTCGCGAAGAGAAAGGCAGCGCGGCCAAGCGCGAGGCCAACGAAGACAAGCGCCAGCCAGCTACAGCCGCCGAACGTGATCAACCGAAGGCGAAGGATCAGGCACAAGAATCTCGCGAACCTTCGCGCGATCGCAATCGCGAGGCCGAGACCGCCAAACCTGGGCGCGACAGCGGCAAGAGCAGCGCAGAGACGAAGCAGGACAAGTCCGCGCCGCAGAAATCAACTGCCGAGTCCGAGAAATCCAAGGCCGGCCCCGCGGGCCAGCAGAACGAGCGCAGTGGGGCTGCGGCCAACCAGAACGAGCGCAACCAGACCCAGCCGCCGCGCAACGCCGCCGAACAACAGCCGCCGGCGCAACAGAACAACCGCCCGGCCACCGCGACCGACACGAACCGGACGGCGCCGACCAACAATGCACAGACGGCGCCGACCAACAATGCACAGACTGCGCCGGCGACGGGCACGCAGACCAATCAAGCCAATCAGACCACCCAGACCAACACGCAGGTTAATCAGCAGACCAGCATGACGTCTGAACGGCAGGTGCGGATCTCTGAAACGGTAAGCCGCGCGCGCCTGGCGCCACCAGAGCGCAACCTGAGCATCGCGATCCGGGTGGGTGAGACGATCCCTTCGCGCGTCCGTCTGCATCGGCTGCCGCCTGAGATCGTGTCGATCGAGCCGGAATATCGCGACTATGAGTATTTCGCGACGGATGACGACGTCGTCATCGTGGAGCCGCGCACGCATCGCATCGTCAGCCAGGTTCCGCGGGATCCGTCGCGGGCTCGTGCACAGATGGGCGGCAGCGCCGGCCAGAGCATGGCGGCCGCCGGCGGGAGCAATGTGAACTGCCGGATCATGCGGCGCGATGCCTCGGGGAACGTGGCCGAAGCAGAGCCGTCAACCGTCGGCTCGACTGCGCGCACGGATTCGCTGAGCGTGACGGTCCAGATGCCCGGCGGCGGATCGTCCGCGCCGATTGCCCTCGGCGCTCCCGCGGGTGACATCGTGGTCGCGTCGCAAGGGCAGGGCGACTGCACGGTGACAATCGAGCCGCAGACGCGCTAAAGCATGATCCGGAAAAGTGCGAAGCGGTTTTCCGAAAAGATCATGCTTAAACAGCCGCCTGAAGCGCGATGACGATTCATCGCGCTTTAGGCGCCGGGCCGAACGACGACGCTGAAACGAGAACGCGCCGCCCGGCTGAACAGCCGGACGGCGCGCATCGCGTTCAATCTGAAAAGTTTCGAGGTCCGGAGTGCCTAGGAGTCCGGACCTCGTCACCTTGCCCCAGCCTTCAATCCCCCGCCCCATGTGGTCCCCCAACCCCATGTAGCGCGATCAGAGGGTGATGCCCGTGGAAGTGGCCGCCGATCGATGTCCCGCGATGTACGCGAAGGTTGGTTAGGCTTCCATTCCGGATCACTACGGACACGCCCGCGCGGTTTGAACATTGACGCGTTCGTCCGCGCATGCCGCGATCCTTGCCGCCTGAATGCGATGCGAGCAGATGTCCACATCTGGTCCGCGGTGCGAAACCCGCATTTCACCGGCCTGTCATTGAACTGGTCTAGCCCTGCTCCCGTCATCGCTGATGGCCAAGGAGCAAGCCATGTCGAAGCCGGTGCTGGGCGCCGCATTGTCCATCAAGTCGATCCCCGCGCATCGCGACTGGCTTCTGGAACGGCAGCGCGATCTCGAGATCCAGGATTTTTTCCGCGCGGATCTGCTCGATAGCGACTGGCGCGCGACTGCCGGCGAGATCAAGCAGATGCTTGCGGGCCACACGGGCCGGCTCGGCATTCACGGCCCGTTCTGGGGCTTCAAGATCGACAGCCACGATCCCATGATCCGCCAGGCCGTCACCAAACGCCTGCTTCAGGGTCTTGATGCAGCCGAGTTCCTCGGCGCGACCCAGATGGTGATCCATTCGCCGTTCACCACCTGGGACCACAACAATCTTGATCTCTACACCGATAACCGCGGCAATCTGGTCGAGCGGGTCAAGGCGACGCTCGCCGAAGTGATCGCGCGCGCCGAGACCATCGGCTGCGAGATCGTCATCGAGAACATCGAGGACAAGGATCCACGCGACCGCGTCCGCCTTGCGAAGGCGCTGGAGAGCAGCAAGGTCCGCGTCTCGCTCGACACCGGGCACGCCAACTACGCCCACATCTCCACCGGCGCACCGCCGGTCGACTATTACGTCGAAACCGCCGGCGACATGCTGACGCATGTGCACCTGCAGGATACCGACGGCTTTGCCGACCGGCACTGGGCGCCGGGCGAAGGCAACATCCCGTGGGTCGCCGTGTTCCGCGCCCTTGGGCGGCTGACCTCGAACCCGCGGCTGATCCTCGAACTTCGCAACCACGACGACGTCCGCGCCGGCGCAGCCCATCTCGCTGCGCTCGGACTGGCCGAATAATCGCATCATCCTGGGCAGGGGTCACATCATGAGCAAGTTCACCCGTCGCACCATTCTGAAATCCGGCGGCGCTGCCGCCAGCACGCTCCTTTTGCCGCGCTTTGCCATCGCGCAAGGCGACAACCGTCCGTCGGTCACGATCGCCGTGCAGAAGGTGACCAATTCGAACGTCCTCGACGTGCTGCGCGAGCAGTCCAATGTCGGCGAGCGCGTGTTCTTCTCCTCGATCTGGGAAGGCCTGATCTCCAAGAACTGGCGCGGCAACCTGGAGGCCGTGCCCGGCCTTGCCACCGAATGGCGCCGCATCGACGACCAGACCGTCGAGGTGAAGCTGCGCCAGGGCGTCAAATTCCACAATGGCGACGAGCTCACTGCCGAAGACGTCGTCTTCACCTTCAGCCGCGAGCGCATGTTCGGCGAGACTGAAGCCAAGAGCCGCTCCACCATCCAGGCTTTCGAGAAGATCCCGGCGCCGCGTCCCGGCAAAGAGCTGCCGCCAGATGTGCCGGCCGTTGCCCGCCGCATCTGGCCGGACCTCGTCCGGGTCGATGCCGTGGACAAGTACACGGTGCGCTTCTACAACGCCACACCCGACGTCACCATCGAAGGCCGGCTGTCGCGCTATGGCTCCGACATCATGAACCGCCGGGCCTGGGAAGAAGCCGCGAGCTACCTCGACTGGGCGCGCAAGCCCGTCACCACCGGTCCCTACAAGGTCGTCGAGCTCAAGCCCGACGTGTCGCTGGTGCTGGAAGCGCACGACGAATATTGGGGCGGCCGCCCGCCGCTCAAGCGCATCCGCTTCCTCGAAGTGCCGGAAGTTGCGAGCCGCATCAACGGCCTGCTCTCGGGCGAATACCACTTCGCCTGCGACATCCCGCCGGACCAGATCGCCGGCATCGAAAAGAATTCCGCGTTCGAAGTGCAGGGCGGCACCATTCTCAATCATCGCCTGACCGTGTTCGACAAGAACCACGCCCAGCTCGCCAATCCGCTTGTCAGGCGCGCCTTTACTCACGCAATCGACCGCCAGGCCATCGTCGACAGCCTGTGGGCCGGCCGCACCCGCGTGCCGAAGGGCCTGCAATGGGAATTCTACGGCGACATGTTCAACGCGGACTGGAGCGTGCCGGCCTATGATCCCAAGCTCGCGCAGGATCTGTTGAAGCAGGCCAATTACAAGGGCGATCCGATTCCCTATCGCCTGCTTAGCAATTACTACACCAACCAGGTCGCGACCGCGCAGATCCTGGTCGAAATGTGGAAGTCGGTCGGCCTCAACGTGCAGATCGAGACCAAGGAGAACTGGTCCCAGATCATGGAGCGGGCGCCGACCCGCGCGGTGCGCGACTGGTCGAACTCGGCCGCCTTCAACGATCCGGTATCGTCGCTGGTTGCCCAGCACGGGCCGAACGGCCAGCAGCAGCAGATCGGCGAGTGGACCAATGTCGAGCTAAACAAGCTATCGGAGTTCCTGGAGACCTCGACCGATCGCCCAGCCCGCAAGAAGGCGTTCCGCCGCATGCTGGAGATCGCCGAGCGCGAGGACCCCGCCTATACGGTGCCGCACCAGAACGCGACCTTCACGGCCAAGCCGAAATCCATCAAGTGGAAGGCAGCGCCCGCCTTCGCGATGGATTTCCGCGCCGGCAATTTTGAGGCCTGACGTGGCGCCGCTGGTCAGCATCCGGAACTTGCGCGTCACCTTCAACGGCGTGCAGGTGCTGCGCGGCGTCGACGTCAGCTTGCAGAAGGGCGAGGCCCTCGGGCTCGTCGGTGAGTCCGGATCGGGCAAGTCGGTGACCTGGCTTGCCGCCCTGGGCCTGCTGCCGCGCCATGCCAAGGTCTCGGGCTCGGTACTGCTGGACGACCGCGAGATCCTCGGCGCGCCCGCGGCCGACCTCGACCATGTCAGGGGCGGGCGGGTCGCGATGATCTTCCAGGATCCGGCGAGCGCGTTGAACCCGGTGCTGCCCATCCGCAGGCAGCTCTGCGAAGCGCTGGCGTTGCATCGCGATCTCTCGGGCGACACGGTGAAGGCGGAAGCCCGGCGGCTGCTCGATCTCGTCGGGATTCCCGACGCAGGCCGGCGGCTGGAAGCCTATCCGCACGAATTTTCCGGCGGCCAGGTCCAGCGCATCATGATCGCGATGGCGCTCGCTCGAAATCCGGACCTCCTGGTCGCGGATGAGCCGACTACCGCGCTCGATGCCACCATTCAGGCCCAGATCCTGGAGCTGCTCTCCTCGGTCCGTCGCGAGATGGGCATGGCCATGGTCCTGATCAGCCACGATCTCGGGGTCGTCGCCGAGAACTGCGATCGTGTCGCTGTGATGTATGCCGGCCGCATCGTCGAGGAGGCACCCAGCAACCAGCTCTTCGCCGATCCCGTGCACCCTTACGCGCAAGGCCTGATCGGCGCGCTGCCGCCGCTCGACGGAGCGCGCCGGCGCCTGACGGCCATTCCCGGCACCGTGCCCGATCCCGCGCGGATGCCTGAGGGTTGCGCCTTCGCGCCACGCTGCACGCTGGCGAGTGAAGCTTGCGGACTTGTCGCGCCGAGCCTGGCCCCGATCGCGCATGACCGCAACGTCGCCTGCATCCGCGCCGAGGCTTCGCGCCGGGCGCTGCTCGGGATCGCCGCCGAATGAGCGCACCGTTCGTCCAGGTGTCCGCGATTTCGCGCAGCTACGCGATGCGCTCCGGAATGTTCGGCCGCAGCACCGTCGTTCACGCTGTCGACGGCGTGTCGCTGAGCATTCCCAAGGGCGAGACGCTGGGCTTGGTCGGCGAGTCCGGCTCGGGCAAATCGACCACCGGCCGCATTGTGCTCGGCCTCGAGCCGCCTGACAGCGGTGAGGTGCGGTTCGACGGCAAGCCGATGGCCGCGCCGGGAACGGCTGCATGGCGCGCGCAGCGCGCACGCATGCAGATGATCTTCCAGGATCCGCTGGGCGCGCTGGACCGGCGGCTGCCAGTCGCCGCGCAAATTCGCGAGCCCCTGGATATCCACGATCTCGGCATGCCCGCCGAGCGCGAAGACCGCGTTCGCGAATTGCTGCGCGCGGTCGAGCTGACGCCGGCACATGGCGCGCGCTATCCGGGCGCGCTGTCCGGCGGCCAACGCCAGCGCATCGTGCTCGCGCGGGCGCTGGCGACCAAGCCGGATTTCCTGGTCTGCGACGAGCCGGTCAGCGCGCTCGATGTCTCGATCCAGGCGCAGGTGGTGAACCTGCTCGCCGATCTCCAGGCCGAGCTGTCGCTGACGCTGCTGTTCATCAGCCATGATCTCCGCGTCGTCAGGCAGATCAGCAATGTCGTTGCCGTGATGTATCTTGGCCACATCGTCGAGATCGGCAGCGCCGATGATCTGTTTGCGCGGCCCGAGCATCCGTACACGCAGGCGCTGGTCTCGGCCTCGCCCGCACCGGGCCGCCGCAGCGCGGGCCGCATCGTGCTCGCTGGCGATCCGCCGAACCCGGCGGCGCGCCCCCAAGGCTGTACTTTCCATCCGCGCTGCCCGCGCGCCATCGCGCGCTGTGCGAGCGAGGTGCCGGCACTCTCAAGCATCGGCGGCAACAGGCAGGTCGCCTGCCACCTGGTCACGGGTGCCGAAACGCGGGACGCGGCGTGATGGGCCGCTATTTCGCCATCCGGCTCGGCCGCGCGGCGCTGACGATCGTCCTCGTCGTCACCTTCGCCTTCGTCGTGCTGCGTCTGTCGGGCGATCCCGCGCTGATGATTTTGGGACCGGAGGCGCCGCCGGAGGTGCTCGCGGCGTTCCGCAAGGCCTGGGGCCTCGATGATCCCATCTGGTCCCAGTATCTTGATTATTTCGGCACCATCGCCAAGGGCGAGCTCGGCCGCTCCATGCGCGACGGACGCCCCGCGCTCGAGTTGGTGCTGGAGCGGATCCCGGCGACGCTGGCGCTGACGCTGCCGGCGTTTGCCTTCAAGGTGGCGCTCGGCATTCCTGCCGGCATCTATGCCGCGCTGCATCGTGGCTCGGGAATCGACCGCGCCGTGATGATGATGGCGGTCGCGGGCTTCACCGTCCCCAGTTTCGTGCTCGCGCTGGTGCTGGTGCTGGTGTTCGCGGTTCAGCTCGGCTGGCTGCCATCGGGCGGCCAGGAGAGCTGGCGGCACGCGATCCTGCCCATTGCGACGCTCGGCTTCGGTGGCGCCGCGGTGCTGGCGCGCTTCACCCGCAGCGCGATGCTGGAGGTGCTGGGCCAGCCCTATATTCGCACGGCTTCCGCCAAGGGCGTGCCCTGGCGCCAGGTGGTGACGTCGCATGCGCTGCCGAACGTCGCGATCCCGACGGTCACCATTCTGGGCTTCATGGTGGGAACGCTGATCGCCGGCGCGGTCGTCGTAGAGAGCGTGTTTGCCTGGCCGGGAGTAGGGCGCCTGCTCGTGGTCGCCGTCGCCAACCGCGACCTCGCCGTGGTGCAATGCATCTTGCTGCTGGTCGCGATGACCATGGTGACGTCCAACCTGGTCGTCGACTTCCTCTACGGCTTCCTCGATCCGCGCCTGCGCGCCAAAGGGGCGCATGCATGACCGATGCGACGCTGAAGGATGCCAAAGCGTTTTCAAGCGAAGTGGATTCCGGTTCGCGTAAAAGAAACGCGTCAAAACTAGAATCTAGCCTCCGCCGCCGCATCAGCCTGGCGGCGATCCCGGTCTCGGTCGCGCTCGCAATCACCTGGATCATCGCCATGCTGCTGATCGCCGCGTTCGCCGAGAAGATCGCGCCCTACGGCTTCACCCAGCTCGACCTGCGCAATCGCCTGGCGGCTCCCGGCAATGCCGCGCATTGGCTCGGTACCGACGAGCTCGGCCGCGACGTGCTGTCGCGGCTCCTCGTCTCCATCCGCATCTCACTGCTCATCGCGTTCGGCGCCACCGCGATCTCGGCGCTGGTCGGCACCACGCTCGGCTTCCTGGCCGCGCATTTCCGCGGGGCCATCGAACAGCTCGTGCTGATGCTGACCGACTTCCAGGCCAGCATGCCCTTCCTGATCATGGCGCTCGCGGTGCTCGCCTTCTTCGGCAATTCGCTGCCGCTGCTCATCGCTCTGATGGGACTGTTCGGCTGGGAGCGCTACGCCCGCATCGCGCGGGGCCTCGCCATCTCCGCCAATGCGCAAGGGTATGCCGCCGCCGTCCGCCAGTTAGGGGCGGCGCCGTCGCGGATCTACCTCCGGCACATCCTGCCCAACATCGCCTCGACCCTGATCGTCTCGACCACGCTGGTCTTTCCCGAGGTGATCCTGATGGAATCCGGCCTGTCGTTCCTCGGCCTCGGCGTGCAGCCGCCGATGACCAGCCTCGGCAACATGGTCGGCTATGGCCGCGAATACCTGACCCGGGCGCCCTGGATCATGCTGGCGCCGGCCACCACGATCGTGGTCACGACGTTGGCCGTCTCCGTGATCGGCGACTGGCTGCGCGACCGGCTCGATCCGATCTTGCAATAGGGCCTCGACTTCTCGACTCCCGGTTCTGCAGGCGGCGTTTGCACAACCTCGCGCTGGGGAACGTTCGCGAGAGGCCGCGCCGGGAGCAGGGGAGCCCTGTCCGGACCAAGTTCCCGTTGCGCGCGTTCCCCGCGTGCGCTATCCGGCCGGAAAGCTCTGAGGCGGCTTCCATTTTTCCGCCCGGCTCCAAGCCAACCCGAGGACGGAAACCGCCATGCCAGCCTATCGCTCCCGCACCACCACCCACGGCCGCAACATGGCGGGCGCCCGCGGCCTCTGGCGCGCGACGGGCATGAAGGATGCGGATTTCGGCAAGCCGATCATCGCCGTCGTCAACTCCTTCACCCAATTCGTGCCCGGCCACGTCCATCTGAAGGACCTCGGCCAGCTCGTGGCCCGCGAGATCGAGCAGGCCGGCGGCGTCGCCAAGGAGTTCAACACCATCGCGGTCGATGACGGCATCGCCATGGGTCATGACGGCATGCTCTACAGCCTGCCGTCGCGCGAATTGATCGCCGACAGCGTCGAGTACATGGCCAACGCGCATTGCGCCGACGGTCTCGTCTGCATCTCCAATTGCGACAAGATCACGCCCGGCATGCTGATGGCCGCGCTGCGGCTCAACATCCCCGCCGTGTTCGTCTCGGGCGGACCGATGGAGGCCGGCAAGGTCAAGCTCCAGGGCAAGACCAAAGCCGTCGACCTCATCGACGCCATGGTGGCCGCGGCCGATTCCAAGGTCAGCGACGAGGACGTCAAGGTGATCGAGCGCTCGGCGTGCCCGACCTGCGGCTCCTGCTCGGGCATGTTCACCGCCAATTCCATGAACTGCCTGACCGAGGCGCTCGGTCTCGCGCTGCCCGGCAACGGCACGGTGGTCGCAACCCATGCCGACCGCAAGCGCCTGTTCGTCGAGGCCGGCCATACCATCGTCGATCTCGTCCGCCGCTATTACGAGCAGGACGATGCATCGGTGCTTCCTCGCAACATTGCGAACTTCAAGGCTTTCGAGAACGCCATGACTCTCGACATCGCGATGGGCGGCTCGACCAACACCGTGCTGCATCTGCTCGCCGCTGCCCATGAAGGGCAGGTCGAGTTTACCATGCGCGACATCGACCGGCTCTCGCGTCGTGTGCCCGTGCTGTGCAAGGTCGCACCATCCGTCGCCGACGTGCATGTCGAGGACGTGCACCGCGCCGGCGGCATCATGGGCATTCTCGGCGAGCTCGACCGCGCCGGGCTGATCGACACCTCGGTCTCGACCGTGCACGCCCCGACCATGAACGATGCGCTGGAGCGCTGGGACATCAAGCGCAGCAAGAGCGAGGCGGTGCGCACCTTCTATCGGGCCTCGCCCGGCGGCATCCCGACCCAGGTCGCCTTCAGCCAGGAGCGCCGCTACGACGAGCTCGATGCCGACCGCGAGAAGGGCGTCGTGCGCGACCTCGAGCACGCTTTCAGCAAGGACGGCGGCCTCGCCGTGCTTTACGGCAATCTCGCGCAGGACGGCTGTATCGTGAAGACCGCCGGCGTCGACGCCTCGATCCTGAAATTCTCCGGCCCCGCGCGCGTGTTCGAAAGCCAGGACGCAGCGGTGGAGGGCATCCTGGGCGGTAAGGTCGTCGCGGGTGAGGTCGTCGTCGTGCGCTATGAGGGCCCGCGCGGCGGCCCCGGCATGCAGGAGATGCTCTATCCGACCAGCTATCTGAAATCGATGGGCCTCGGCAAAGCCTGCGCGCTCGTCACCGACGGCCGCTTCTCCGGCGGCTCGTCCGGCCTGTCGATCGGCCATCTGTCGCCGGAAGCGGCCGAAGGCGGCAATATCGGTCTCGTGCGCGACGGCGATCGTATCGCCATCGACATCCCCAACCGCAGCATCAGCCTGGAGGTCTCCGACGAGGAGCTGGCCAAGCGCCGCGCCGCGGAGGAGGCGAAGGGCGATGCCGCCTGGCAGCCGCAGAACCGCAAGCGCAATGTCTCGACCGCGCTGCAGGCTTACGCCGCGCTCACCACCAGCGCCGCGCGCGGCGCCGTGCGCGAGGTGAAGCGGCGTTCGAGATAGCGCCTGATCGACGCGCCACAGGCTGGGCGGATTCCTCCGGAACGACCCGCGGTCTCCGCGCGAGCGGGCGGGCGCACTGTTGCAGGACAGAGCCGGGACAAGCGGTCGCAAAAGAAACGGCCCCGCCTCCTGGGGTGTGGGCTTTTGGGGGTGGAGGCGGAAGCCGTTTTGCGAAGTGGGCGCCCAACGTGCGGGCTCGCCCGCCAGGCCCCTGTGAATTTAGTGTCTTTGCGCCCATTTTGCCATTTAATTTTTATTTATTTGTACTTTGTTTGTGATTTAATCGCGCCATCCTAAGAAAATAGCCGAAATCCATTTTTCCGAATCCGGCCGGGCGGACGCCGTATCCTCCGCAACGGTCCGGATTGCCAGTAGCGGGGTAAGCCATGAGTCACTCTCCATCGCTCGTGCCGCACATTGCGACAGACCGGGACGTCTATCTCGTGCTCGATGATTTCGGCCGGCGGCTGGGCCGCGCCTGGTGTGAGACGGCTGAGGAGGACGCCAATCGGGCGACCCTGCTCAGGAATCTCGTCGAGGGGCAATATCTCCATCCGGTACGTGTCGTGGCTTTCAATACCGCGGAAGGATGGTCGCGAGATGCCACGGCAGAAGTCGCAGACGAACTGCGCCGCCGCTTTGTCGAATTCGAGGAGACCGATCCCTCGCTGCTGGAGTTTTTGGAAAGAGCAGCGAGGCGGTGAAGCTCGAGCGAAGGCGGATGAACGCCAAACGCACGTCGCGTGTTGATGCGCGTGGTCAATGAGTTCTTACCTGTCGGCTGCGACTGGCTGTTCGCATTAAGGATGCCCCGACGAAGTTCGGCAGCCCAGGATTTTGCGTCGTATACTGCTAGCGACCTTCGCAAATCCATTTCGGGCAACTGGGGCACCACGCAATGTCTCGTACTCTCGCCGTCGTTTTCTCTACCGCCGTCGCCGCGATTTCCATGATGGGCGCAGCCTCCGCCGGCTGCTACAATTGCTATGCGCCGCCGCCGTGCACGACCTGCTACCAGCAGCAATACGTCGCGCCGCAATACCGCGCTGTCGACGAAACCGTGATGGTGTCTCCCGGTTCTGTGGTCGGGCATCGCACGCCGGCGCAGTATCGCACCGTAATGGTGCCGCAGACCGTGATGGTGGCGCCGCCCAGCGTCCAGTACGAGCGCATCCCCCCGCAATATGCCACGCGCCAGCGCGTCGAGATGGTGTCGCCGGGCTATTCGTATTACGCGCCCGTGCAGATGGGCTGCGCGTCCTGCGGGTACTGAGCTGACGCAATGAAGACAGTCTCGCGCGGCGCTCCTTGCGGGGCGCCGCTTTCTTTTGCGCATCAGCAAGCGAGGCCCGGATATGGAGACGAATCCAACCGGACCTCGCAACCGGCAACGCCCTGGGAGATGTCGCCGGTATCCGGGATTGCCGAGACGTCGGCGCGTGGCGGCGCCGAACCTGCCGCCAAGCTAGGGGAACAGGCTGACACTCGCCTGACAAAGGGCGGGGCTGAAGAGGTTGAGGCGAGAGTGCGAACTTCGCGTTGCCTTGCGCGGTCGACGCGTTAAGCGACACCCATTCCAGGCTTGGAAGGGTGGCCGAGTGGTTTAAGGCACCGGTCTTGAAATTTACTCTGAAAATGGTCGGTAGGAATTAAGCTCCTAGGAGCGGGCGATCTCGTCATGGGAAAAGGGTCCGCTCGGGAAGCTTTCGGGCCCCATATGACCAACCGGGCCCCTGCGACCGGCCGCGCTGGGGGACCATTGAGCGGCCGCCGACTGAGGCGGCGCTCTTCAGCAAGTGAAGAAGAAACCAGCGCAGCCATGCCGAACGCTAGGGGCGCCTAGAGACTACAGGGCAATAGCAGTCTGCTTCGACCTGGAAAATGAACGCTGATCGCTAGGCACGTTCCTAGGCCAGCCGGGTTGGCCTTGCTTCGCTCACTCATCATTTTTGCTCGCTTCGTCCGCTCTGACGTTGCGAGCCGGGAATCTCGACAATGGTGCTCAGTTCCTCTCCAGGCGCGTCCGGAAGCTCACAACTCTGTCCATGTCGCTGGAAGCTGATTGCCTACCTTGTTGCTTCACCACCTGCTCGAGTTCAAGAGCTTCTATTGCAAGCTCATCTGCCAAGCGTCCGAAGAGTTCGCGCTTTTGCGGATCGCTTGCCCGCCTGCTCATAAGGGCCAAATCCGCGGCATCGGCGCGGAGTTTGTCCAATCTTTTTTTGAGGTCCGCCATTATCGGCATGTCCTAGACCCACCTCGTCTCGGGTGGGGGTGCAAGTCAACGGCGGAATATTCTATTGGTTCTTCGTTAACCGTTCATTAGGCTGACACGCGTCGTGAAGAAGACCCGCCAGCGTGAACCGGCGGCCAGGATCCGAGTCGCGAATCCTTTGCCGGGATTCGGAGCAAAGCGGAGTCAGATCAGCGGCTTAGCCCGCGATTTCCCTGGCGCTAGGCGCGATGCCCGGCCCACCGGTGGAGCACCCACAGTGCGGCGGATCAGACGCATTCGGTTAGCAACAGCGACGCCAGCCATATGCTGGCCTCGAATATCCATCCCAAGATCGTGCGGCAGCGCTAGGCGATTCCTCGATCGCGATCACGATGGACATCTACAGCCATCTGATGCCGAACATGCAGGGCGAAGCGGCCGCGGCTGTTGACGTTGCCATGCGAGCCGCCATAAACAAGCGAACCGAAGCGACGAAAAGCTAAACAATTTCCAGTCTGGAAGGGTGGCCGAGTGGTTTAAGGCACCGGTCTTGAAAACCGGCGTGCCCGCAAGGGTACCGTGGGTTCGAATCCCACCTCTTCCGCCAGTCCCGTTCTAAGTCGTTGATCTTCCAAAAACTCTGCAGTTCCAATGGCTTCCAGTTGATGGGTGCTACGGTGAACTGCTACAGCGAGCCCATGGAAGACGTGCCTCATCCTCGACTGCATAAGCGCAAGAACACTTACTACCTTCGAGCCTCGTATCCCGCCGATCTGGCGCACCTGTTCAAGGGCAAGGAGCGGTGGAAGTCACTCGGAACCGCTGACTACCGTGAAGCCGTGCGGAGGGTCCGCGCCGCCAGTTCGGACTTCGATGCCGAGATGGACCGCCTCAGGGCGACCGACGCAGGTCCACCAGCGAACCTATCTCAGCGTGAGATCGTCCGGCTGTGCGGGAAGGCTTACGAGTTCGCCATGCGGCAATGGGGAGACCAACCCGGTGGCCCTGTCATCTACGAGAAGTTCATTGACAAGATGTCGCGGACGGAGAGCCCGGCGGAGTTGGAAACAGAGATAGGTCCGCATCTCGCGGAGTTACTCAGTCGCTCCTCGACCGTCGGGAAGATCGACGAAGACACACGGGTCCGGTTCCTGCCTGCTTTGCGTGACACCATCCGTGACGCTGCCACTACGCTCCTACGTCGCGCCAAGAACGACTATGGCACCGACGATCTCGTGAAGAGGTTTGGAGAAGCGCACAAGAAGCCCGCTGGTCTCAGCCTGCGGCAGCTCATGGACGACTACTTGGCCGATCCCAGCGTCAAGCGCGGTGAGAAGACGCTGCTCAGCTATCGCATCGTGTTCGACGCTATCGAGGAGCTTGTTGGGCCGGACAAGCTGGTCCGAGATGTGAACCGAGCGGACTGTAAGCGAGTTCGGTCTCTCCTGCAGACGATCCCCAAGAACGCCCGGAAGGTCTACCCCGGCAAATCCCTGCAGGAAGCCGCTCGACTGGCCAAGATCGACGGCAAGCCGCTCATGTCTGTCGGAACGATCAACTCGTACCTGATCAATCAGTCGTCACTCTTCAACTGGGCAGTCAAAGAGGAACTGGCAGATCGCAACCCGGCTGCGGACTTGCTGTTAGCCGACCCGGTCAAGGACAAGAACAAGCGCAAGCCGGTGCCACTGGGCGATCTACCAAAGCTGTTCCAGATGCCCCTCTACACCGGCTGTGTGGACGACGAGAACGGTTATGCGAAGCGTGGCCCGAACCATCCAAGGCGTGGTCGCTTCTGGGTGCCACTGCTGGCGCTCTTCCATGGGCTGCGGCAAGGCGAAGCGTGTCAGCTCCACAAGACGGACGTTCGGCAGATCGGCAGCATCTGGTGCCTCATGCTCTCCGAAGGGGACCCTGACGAGATGGAGGTCGAAGACAGGAAACGGATCAAGACCGATGCCGGTGAGCGGTTCGTTCCACTCCATGCGGAACTGATCGCGATGGGCTTTCTCGACTTCGTTCGGAGCTGCAATGGCGTTCGCCTGTTTCCAGAGCTTGACCGCGACAGGTACGGATACTTCTCGACAATGTCGAAGTGGTTCGGACGGTTCTTGTCCAAGGCTGGCGTCAAGCAGCCCCGCGTGACCTTCCATTCCCTGCGGCACAACTATCGTGACGCCCTGAGGCGAGCGAAGCTGTCCCGCGATGTGATCCAAGCCTTGGGCGGATGAGGGTGATCGCATCGAATTACCGAGCCTTCCGCGCATTCATGAGGTCTCCGAGTGGGACGCTCTGAAGATGACCACGGGACGAGCTGCAAAGGCCATCGAGGCGGTCTGGCAGTTGTTCGGGCGCACTGTCACCGTGCGGCGTCGCCACCGGGTTTCGATCCTTGACTACCGAGAGAGCCTCCCAGCGGACCTGCAGCCCGTCTTGGTGCTGGATGCTTCGGCCCGTGTCCGAACCACGTACGATCTCTGGGAGCGGCACAGAGGCGGCATGGTGCGGTTGCCGTCTGCGACGAAGAGCTACGCCGGACTAACCATCGGCGTCTGGGATCGTGGCGGCGGCAAGGATGCCTTTTACTATGACGCCCAGACCATCGCGGAAGGCGTGGCCAAGACGATCATGAAAAGGCCTAATGAGGATTGGCTTGTGGTTCACCACAAGGCCACCGCGAGCTACGACTTCGAGAAGCTGGTCAAGCAGCGTCTGTCCACCGACGCGGGCAAAGTGAAGTTCGTGACATGGGGTCGGCACGACGCGACGAACGACTTCGCACGCATCCCGAACGTCATCTTGGCGGGTGTGCTGTTCAAGCCCGAGCCGGTCTACGAGGCCACCGGGAGAGCTTCTGCGGCACTTCCGTCCGCCTCCGGTGCCTTCGAGTGGACTGACAAGGTCCGGCGCGGCGAACATGCGCACGGCATTCTGCAGGCCCTCTGTAGAGGATCAGTTCGGCGTCTCCAGAACGGTAGCTGTCCTGCCAGCCGAGCATTCATCATCGCGCACAAGGGCTCGGGCATTCCTGCGCTGTTGGGGAGGGTCTTCCCCGGCGCATCCATCGGAGAATGGCTTCCGATCCCGAAGCCGCTCAAGGGGCATGCAGAAACCGCCTTCGACTACATCGTTAGCAGGGTCGAGGCTGACGCCTCCGAGGTCATTCCGCCAGCCGATGTCTATTCGACATTCTGCGCAGTGGCGACACCTTGGTTGTGCGATGGGTTGATCGTCTGGGCAGGAATTACAGTGATGTCTGCGACGCCATCCGGGAGTTCATGCGGCGCGGCGTCATCATTCGCACGGTCATCAACGGCATGACGTTCGACGGCGCAACGAAGGACCCAATGCAGATGGCTGTTAGGGACGCCCAAATTGCCTTCATGGCGGCAACGGCAGAAGCAAACGCTGAAGCCGTCAAAGAAGCGCAGCGAGGTGGCATCGCCCTTGCGCAGGCCAATGGAGCAGATACGAAGTATCGGGGCCGGAAGCCGAGCTACACGCGCGACCAACTCTCAACCGTGTGCAACTTGCTCGACCTATCGACTGGGGTTGGGGAGATCGCTGCAGCCACCGGCCTCAGTCGGCAAACCATCTACCGCATTAGGGATGACCGGGCTGCAGCGGAAGCAGCATTGACGAGCTGGGCGGCATGATGGTCCATGTAGCGGAGCTAGTGTTTTTGTGACACGCTTCAACCAGACGGTGAGGACCAAGGATACTCATGAGTACGAAACAGCAGCAGGAGACGCTGGAGAAGGCGCTCTCCGGCACATTGTCGAGAACAGTAGACTTCCTTCGGTTCGCTGAGACCAAGAACGCGGCGCTGCTGACATTCGCATCTGCATGGCTTTTAGCTCTGGTGAATTTGCTGGCCAGTGGTCGGGCGTTGTCCCATTCGATCCGTATCTCAGCCGCTGTATCGCTTCTCTTTTTCGCGTTAGCGGCGGTCGTGGCGCTCTGCTCGTTTCTCCCGAAGGTGAGGCTGAACATCTTCGACAGGGACCCGGAACGAGATAGGAGCCTTCTCTACTTCGGGGAGATCGCCGAGTACGAGGCAGCGACCTATGTCCAACGCTTTCGTCAGCGGTACGGTACAGATGCCGAGCAGACCATCTCGGACGAATACCTTGACGACCTAGCCATTCAAGTCTTCGCGAACAGCAAGATCACACTGCGCAAATTCACCATCTTCAATTGGGGCGCTGGGCTGGTCATGTTGGCGTTGTTAGGAATGACCGTAAGCGGCATTATCCTCGCCTACGATCAGTTTTGGGCGAAGTAGGATCGAAGATGTCGCTCAAGGACCTCCGCGATGAGCTTGTTGAGGAAGTGGCCGCGATCTTCGACGGTCAGTTTTCGATCGCAATCACCGAAACGAAGACCGTACCTCAGCCTGATGACCCGGTCATCACCTTCCCAAACCTCGACACACAGACCCAAGGAGCGAAACTGATCACGACTTGCGTGCTGTACATCGACATGCGGAAGTCAACCGATCTCAGTTTCGCCCACCGGCCGCAGACTGTTGCGAAGCTGTACACTGCCTTTGTGAGAGCCATGACGCGAACTGCACGGCAGTACGGGGGGCACGTTAGAGGCATCATCGGAGACCGCGTGATGGTGTTGTTCGACGTGGAGGATTGTTTCGCGAACGCTGTTCATTGTGCCATCGCGATGAACACTGTGGCGCAGCACATCATCAACAAGCACTTCAAGGCAAACGAGGTCCGTTTCGGCATCGGGATCGACCACGGCAGGATGCTGGTGACCAAGGCTGGGATACGACGCCATGGGAGCGAACAGGGCAGCTACAAAAACCTCGTTTGGCTCGGTCGTCCAGCGAATGTCGCCTCGAAGCTCACGGATGCGGCAAACAAGCCGGCCGAGTATGCGACGGTGGAAAAGGTCAACGTGGCATACGAGACACGCGCACGACCGAACCTTTTGGGCCTTACCGCATCAGGAATGCTGGGTCTCGGGGCTCTCAGTTCTCCAGAGCCTATGGGAGGAGTGCTCGGTGCCGCGCTTACAGGTGTCAGTCCGTTCGGCGCTCTGAACAGCGCAAGCAGCGGTAGCGATAGTTGGGAGTGGGTGAAAGAAAGCCTGCCAGTCTTCCTGTCGCAGCTAGAGGTTCATTACGTCCCCAGTCGAATAGTTCACAAAAGAGCGGACTTCGGGAGTTTTTTTCTGATGAGCGAGGCCGTCGAGACGAAGGCAAGCACGCCGCCGATTTTGATGACCAAGGCAGTCTGGCAGGGCTTCCGACGAGCGGAGCCAGACAGTACATCCGTTCAACAAGCCCTCTTCAAAAAAGTTGATGTCACCGTTCCTGGGTACACCGATGACATCTTCGGGGGGCAGGTGGAGTACCCTCAGCTACGAACATGAAGAACAAGCCTCCTCGATAGGGAAAAAGCATTCGTTGCTCTCTCGACGGTGCTACAGACAGTTGCTACGGTAAGCATCCGATCTCTAAGAATTTTTCACCCAAGATCAAAGGCTTAGGCACAAGGGCAGGCGGTCCCACCCCTTCCGCCACAATCCAATAAAATCAACCGCTTAGATGCGGTTCGTTACCGCGCTCAGCTGAGCTCGACATTGAGGGCGCAATCGCGGATGAGTTGAAGCGACACGAAATCTTGTCGGACTCGCTGCGCCGCTCGAGATCGGTAGCAACTCCAGGCGAGGGGGTCTGGTGCGCCTTAGCTGTGTTGCGCGGACGATTGATCATCCCAGAGCAGTTCACCGCACCGGCATTGATACACCCGGATGAAGCGGGCTGCCTTCATGTCCCATAGCTTCTCCGCCAGACTGAGCGGATCGCGGCATTTGGGGCAGCGGAACAGGGTTTGGCTCGGGGGCGTGGCTGGAGGCATGGGCACGTCTCATTTTTCAGAAGACGCGAAAGCTCAGCAAGCGTTCCTGAGCATGAGCCGGAAAAGTGCGGTTTTCCGAAAAGATCGGGATCAAACACAACGTCAAGCGCGATGACGATTATTGCCAATCGCATTGCGCTTTAGCTCCGGTGGAGGCCGTTGCAAAAATAGGAACGCTTACGGCCCACGTACTTTGATCCGCATGCGCTTAGGCGCATCAGGCTATCTAAGCGTAGCCCGAGCGGCCCCAGCCCTGGGTCCTTGATCCAGGCCTGGGGTCGTTCTTTCTCGCGCAAACGGCTGCGCGTGGACCGGCGAGCCTTCGTTGAAGGACCAGGTGTCTCAAGCTGCACGTGCAAACGAGCGACGCCTGTGGCGCAAGTATCGCTCGATATCGGCGAGCGGCATTGCGTTCAGCACCCGCTCTGCGGGGACGCCGCCTTTTCGCGCCATCTCGACGCCCCAATGCATGTGATCGAGCTCGGCGATCGAGTGCGCGTCCGGATTGATGCTCAACATGCAGCCATATTTGAGCGCAGCCTGATGCCAGCGCCAGTCCAGATCGAGCCGCCAAGGATGAGCGTTGATCTCGACTGCGACGTCGTGCTTGGCGCAGGCGCGCAGCACCTTCTCGACATCGATCTCGTAGCCTGGACGGCGCTGAAGCTGGCGGCCGGTCATGTGGCCGACGATGGTGGTGTAGGGATTGGCGACAGCCCGCAGCAGGCGTTCGGTCTGTGCCTTCCGATCCAGCCTGAAACGCCCGTGGATGCTGGCGACCACGAAGTCGAAGCCGTCGAGCACCTCGTCCGGATAGTCCAGCGATCCGTCCGCCAGGATGTCGGACTCAATGCCCCTCAGGATCCGAAAGTCCTTGCCAAACTTTCTATTGAGCCGCTCGGCCTGCCGATGCTGCTCCTTGATCTGCTCGAGCGAGAGACCCCCGGCGTAGTGCGCCGACTGCGAGTGGTCGGCGACACCGAAATATTCGAAGCCGCGCTTCAGCGTGGCCTTTGCCATGGTCTCGAGCGTCTCGGTCCCGTCCGAGGCGTCGGTGTGGCAGTGCAGGATGCCGCGCAGGTCCTGGTCGGTGACGAGCCTCGGCAGCTTTTTCTTCAGCGCCCGCTCGATCTCGCCGCGGCCCTCGCGCAGTTCGGGCGCGATGAAGGGAAGGCCGAGCGCCCGGTAGATGTCTTCCTCGGTTTCTGCGACAACGCTCCGTCCCTTGTGCAGCCCGTCCGGCTCAAGGCGCATTCCTTTCTTGTCCGCGAGCGCCCGAAGCTGATCCAGATGAACGGGTGAGCCCGTCGCGTGGAGCAGGGCGGCGCCAAAATGCTTGCGATCGGCGAGGTGGACTTGCAGCCCGCCTGATTCGATAACGCTGCCGCTCCCGGCGGCCTCGGCGACGATCGCGAGGTCGGCGACGAGTTCGCAACCACGCCTGAAGTCGCCGGCGATACTGAGCCGTTTGAGTTCGGGCCGCGCCTTCCGCAGCGAGTCCGTTGCATGCTCGAGCAGGGCCGCGGCGCGATGCAGGTGCAGGCGACCCTTGCCGCTTTTGGCGATCGCAAGGTTCTCCACGATCTTGGTCTGCAGCGCGGCCCCAAGCCCCTTGGCCTTCTTGATGCGGTCTTGCTCGGCTGCCGTTTCCAATTCGGACAGGGAGGTGATCCCGAGATCCTTGTAGAGCTTGAGCACCTTCTCAGGCCTTAAGCCCGGCACCGTCAGCAGTTCCAGGACCCCCGCGGGAATTTCCTTGCGCAGCTTCTCAAGGCTCGGATGAGTCCCCGTGCGATACAGCTTGGTGATAATGTCCGCGATGGCTTCGCCGATCCCGGGAATCTCGGTGAGGCGGTCTTCCTCGATCAGTACATGGAGCGGGACGACGAGCGCGGCAAGATTATCGGCGGCGCGGGCATACGCCTTCGCACGATAGGGGTTGCCTCCACGCAGCGCAGTTCGCTGCGCGTATTCCCTCAGGAGTTCAGTCACCCTTGGGGTGTCAGCGACCGCCACTCACCTCGCTCCAGGCCTTCAATCGATTGACCTCTCAAGCTTTTGGGCTGCCCGGAAGTCGTCCAGATGCTGCAGGTTTGGCCCGTACGCGGCCTCCTTGGTGAGCAGGTGGTAGATCCGGGCTACTACGATTTGGAGATGCTTCATTCGCCCGCGGGGCATCGTCCGGGCCTTGCAAAGGGCTCGAACCGCGTGCGCTCGGAAATAGTCAAAAGCGTCGGACATCGTGGGTTCAACGTCTCGCTCAAAGATTGGTTCTTATCCGTCGCTTCTAGAAGCACCAGTCCAATCGCCGTCTGTAGATGGGAGCCGCTCGACAATCAGGACGAACGAGAGCGCATCCGGAACGCTGTCGAACTTGAAAAATTAGCCCGGCAGGAAGCTTCACAGCGGGCCAGGCATGTTCTTCTTTTTCTCGAACCGGCTCGGGTGTCTCGGCTCGTTGCTGATCTCCGGCTTGATCACTCTCGCGCTCCTCTTCCTGCTCGGGATAGTCCGGTTCTGAACCCCCGGCGCGTGGTCCAGATCCACCCTCCACGCATTTGAGATGCAGGTCGCCAGCATCTGGAACTTGGCCAGTGCTGGCCTGTTGTACGCACTCTCGTCCACCTACGGAGAGATGTCTTGGAAAGCACAATCATCGGAGAATTCGACACTCGCCGCAGCGCCGAGCTTGCCATTGAGCACGTCGTCCAGGAATGCGGCGTATCCCGAAGCGACGTCTTCGTCCAACCGGCCGGCGGCGCGAACACGGCGGGGACACATCCGGCCGGTGCTGACGTCAAATCCGCGCCCGCGCCGGAAGGTCACCAGAAGTTGGAAGGTCTGATCGAGGTCTCCGTGGATTTCCACGGCGATGCCCCTGAAAAGATCGCAGACGTCTTGAGGGGCGCCGGCGCAAAGACTGTCCGAACCAAATAACGCGAGTGCGCTTGTGCCGCGTAAGCTCTGTGGTTCAGCATTCTCACACCGAAGCGTAGCCCGTCTCCGAGGACGCGGAACCCGTTGAGCATTCATAGCGTTTTAGACACGAACGCGACTTGCGAGGTCCACCTGCTTCAGAGTTCATCGACCCTGATCCCCGGCAATACCGTCTGGCGGCGGTGCGAAGCGCGCCGCGTCGCGGTTCTGAATGATGCTGCCGCTTATTTCGCGGCCCTGCGGGACGCGCTGCTGGAGGCGCAAGACCAAGTTTATGTGATCGGATGGGATATCCATAGTGAGACCAGGCTGGTCGGAGCTTCCGGACGAGCGGATGATGGTCTGCCGGAACAGCTTGGCCCATTCCTCCGCGCGCTCGTTCAACGCCGTCCCGCCCTGTGGATCAATATTCTGATCTGGGACTTCGTCTCGTTTTACGCGTCCGAAAGGGAATGGAATTCCGCGGCAAAATTCACCGCCGGAACATGTGGCCGCGTCCGATTTCATCTGGATTCCACACTTCCGTTTGGTTCCGCCCAACACCAGAAGATCGTCTGTGTCGACGGTTCATTGGCGTTCGTTGGCGGGCTCGACCTGACGATCAGGCGCTGGGACACGAGCGACCATCGCGCCGATCACGCGTTGCGCTGCGACCCTGCGGGTAAGCCATACCCACCGTTTCATGATGTTCAATGCATGGTCGACGGGGATGCTGCGGCATGGCTATCCGACCTCGCGGAGGAACGCTGGCGTGCGGCAGGTCAACAGGTTCATCCTCGGCGCGCGCTGAAGAGCATTCGGTGGCCGGCGAATGTGCCGGTTGAGGCGGAGCACGTGCCGGTGGGTATCGCCAGGACAGAGATCGTGTGTCCTGCAGGTTCGAGGATCAAGGAGGTCGAGCGCTCGCTGGTTGCAGCGATCCGGTCAGCGACGAGCTTCGTTTACATCGAAAATCAGTTTACCAGCGCTATCAAGATAGCGCGGGAATTGGCCGAGCAGATGCTTCGCGCGCCTTCGCTTCGGGTTCTCGTTGTCACTCCCAAACTGCATTCGTCCTGGGTAGAATCCCAAGCCATGCAAAACGGCCGTGGTGCCTTCATCGACTGCTTCAATCAGGCCGGAGTGGCAGATCGTATCCGCTTCGTCTACCCGGTCTCACCCAGCGGGGATACCGAAGCTGCCGTGATGGTGCACAGCAAGCTCATGACCGTCGACGATCGGATCTTGAGAATCGGCTCGGCTAACCTGAACAATCGGTCGATGGGTGCCGATAGTGAGTGTGACCTTATTTTTGAAGCTGCATCCGACGAGCATAGAAACTTCATCGCTTCGGTCCGCCGTCGCCTGATTGCCCATTTCTGCGATCTCGACGAACAGACCATAACGCGAAATGAGGATCGTCTTTTTGCGCTCCTGGACGACGTGTCGAGAGCTGATGGGGCGAAGGCGCTGCGGGAAGTGGAGTCTTCGGTTCTGACCAGTACTCTGGCCACAATGGTTCAGCCGGTGGCCGACCCTGAGCGGCCTCTCCATCTCGAGCGGGCGGCATCTCGCATGTGGAGCACGAAGACTCTAATAGGGATCGTATCGATAGCCGTGGCGCTTTTTGGACTGGCGATGGCTTGGTCGTACACGTCTTTGAGCGATTTCGCCGACGCGGGTCGTATTTCGACGTTCCTGTCTGCCTACTCGCAGTCTAACTGGGGGCCGCCATTCGCGATCGCAGCTTTCGTCGTCGGCGGGCTGGTCGTGTTTCCGGTTCTCGTACTCATTGCAGCAACTGCTGCCGCTCTTGGGCCCTGGCTAGGCTTCATCACCGCAATGGCCGGCGTCTTGATCAGCGCCCTCGTGCTTTTTGCGATCGGGCGGGCACTCGGACGACAGCGACTCCAGCGTTTACTCGGACGACGTGCAGCGCGCATCCAGGAACGCGTCTTAGGCAAGGGTATTCTGGCTGTCGTCGTCATCCGGATGATTCCGATAGCACCGTTCTCGGTGGTGAATGTCGTGGCTGGTGCGAGCACGCTGCCTCTCCGCGACTTCATGGTTGGAACTCTGCTGGGCATGATGCCCGGTATTCTCGCCATGGCAGTTCTGGGGGCTCAAATCGCAGATTTGGCCAGAGATGCTTCCTGGAGCAACATATTGCTATTGGTCTTGGCGTTTTTGAGCTGGCTCGGAATCTGCGTAGGCGCACAATTCGTCGCGACCTGGCTCGCCGGGAGGCGCTGATGGCGGCGATGCGCTTCATGACATGGAATGTGCATGGCACGTTCAATCTCAATACGAAGTTCGATTTGGAGGGTGTTTGCTCGATCGTTCGCCGGTGGGCCCCCGATGTCGTCGCGCTTCAGGAGGTGGATTCGCGATCGCGGTCAGACGATCCATTCGCGAAGTTGGCGATTGCTGTCGGCGACCACCGCGTTCACGCGAAGTCGATTGTCACTCAGGATGGCGACTACGGTCAGATGCTCCTGAGCCGCTTTCCGTTCTCTGATGCGCCCGAGATCGTCGACGTGTCGTATCGGGAGCGGGAGCCCCGTAGGGCGATTGCCACGGGACTGCTGACACCTGTCGGCCATGTGCGCGTGGTGGCTACTCACCTCGGCTTGAGTATCCATGAGCGGTATGCGCAAGCTCAGGCCCTGGTCAGCCTTGTGAAGCCCGGAAAGACCGTCGTTCTCGGCGACTTCAATGACTGGTTTTGGGTCAAATCGGTGCGGCGGGTGCTCGCGCAGGTTTGCCCAAACCGGACACGCTTGCGGACTTTCCCTGCGCGCTTGCCCGTTCTACGCCTTGATAGAATCTATGCGACGCCCGACGCCCGGTTCGGGAAAGTGTGGACCGACCGGGAGGCAGGAGCCTATTCAGACCATTTGCCGGTGATTGCAGAAATAGAGATCTGAATATTTTCCCGAGGGAAGATGATCTTCTCGCTCGCCGCTTTCCCCAAAGCGCGATGAGATTAGGACGAATCGTCATCGCGCTTTAGGTTGTTGCCTTGACATGATCTTTTCGGAAAACCGCTGCGCACTTTTCCGGATCATTAGCGTTCGAGAAGGGATCCCGATCAGCCTTCTTGCCGATTTTCCGAAGATGGCAGAATGCCACTGTTTTGCCCGACGGGTCAACCGGCTTTTGCGCGAATGCAAAAGGCGTTGTGCCAACAAGACTTAGCTACTGTGCATGGGGTTGTTTTCGCAAACTTCGTTGGTCAGCGTCTATGCTTCAGCTCAAGCATACGGAACTTTTTCCTCGCCGCCACGTTGTGTTGCCATGACTGAAGACCTTTCCTTCCGACGCAAGCCTCTGACTCCCGAGCAGCGCCAGGCACGTGATGCAGCGCGCCGGCTCGAGGCCGAAAAGGCCATGCGCGATCATGAGGCGGCGCAGAAGGCGTTTTACGCCAACAAGGAACGGCTGAAGGCCGAACGCCTCGCGCGGGAAGCGGCCGCGGCGAAGGGCTGACCAAAAGCGGTCGGCGCCAACAATCTCCCATACCGATCTTTCAAACCGATGCCGCCGGCGTCTCACGCCGGTTGGCGTTCCCCTCGCTCAAGACCAGCTTGCGCGCGCCCGGTCCCACGCCCATCGGCGGGCTTGACGGCGTTTGCCTTCCGGGAGGAAGCTTAGGGTGAACCTCACCTGACGTGAACCACGGAGACGTTCGCTCCCAGCCAGTATGTCACATCAGCGAAACGAGAATGGAGCTGACCATGACCACGTTCGACAAGCGCGAGCAGGGCTTTGAAGCAAAGTTCGTCCACGACGAGGAGCTGATGTTCAAGGCGACGGCCCGGTCCAACAGGCTGCTCGGGCTTTGGGCCGCAAGCCAGCTCGGCCTCAGCAACGACGACGCGGCAAGCTACGCAACGGCGCTGGTCACGGACAATCTGGAGAGGCAGACCATCGACGACATCGTGAGCAAGGTGTCCGCCGATCTCGCCGCCAAGGGCGTGGCGCGCGAGCAGGTCGCGCAGAAGCTTCTGGAATACCTGCGCCAGGTCATGCAGCAGCTCGAAGCTGGCACATGAGAGGCTGGCCATTATGCCTCATTCGGCGTGCTTGCGCGCCCCGGCATCGCTGAGCCTGTCGACATAGGCGATGCCGATCGCCGAGAAGACGAAGGTGAGGTGGATCAGCACCTGCCACATCACGCCAGTCTCGGTAAAGCCGGCGCGGTTCGAGCCGAGATTGCCGGCCTCGATGAAGGTGCGCAGCAGCGCGATCGAGGATATGCCGATGATGGCCATGGCGAGCTTGATCTTGAGAACGCTGGCATTGACGTGGCCGAGCCATTCCGGCTCGTCGGGATGACCCTGGAGATCGAGCCGCGAGACGAACGTCTCGTAGCCGCCGACGATCACCATCACCAAGAGATTGGAGATCATCACGACGTCGATCAGGGCCAGCACGCTCATCATGATCTGTTGCTCGGTGAGGTCGAGCGAGTGCCAGGACAGATGCCAGAGCTCCTTGAGGAACAGCGCGATGTAGACGCACTGCGCCACGATCAGTCCGAGATACAGCGGCAGCTGCAGCCAGCGCGAGCCGAAGATGACCATCGGCAGCAGGCCCAGACGCGGCAATGGCGGTCGGGATTCGATGCGGCGTTCGGACTGGAATCCAGGCTCAACCGACATTCAGGCAGCATCCTCGCATGGAGATGATCTTGCTGCCATGTAACCCGGCAAGATGGCCGGCGGAAGACGCGGCGCAAGCCGGTCGTTTGCCAGGGATCGCGCCGTTTCGTGCTACCGTGCCGGGCGGCCGTCGCGCGCTCGGCCAGCACGGAATCAAGTTCGGGAGGCGGGGAGTGTTTCGCAGCGGGACATGGGCGGGTGGGATCGCGCTCGCAGCCGCGATCATGGCCGGCTCCGGCGGCGCGGACGTGTCGGCAACGCCACTAACCCCGTTCCGCTATGAGGCGCAGGCGCAGCGCCATTGTCCGCAGGATCAGGTGGTCTGGCTCGATTTCAGGAAGGGCGTCTACTACACCAGAGGCCAGAAGCGATATCGCCAGGGCTTTGACGGCAGCTTCGTCTGCCTGAACGAGGCTCGGGACGGCCGCTACCGGCGCTCGCTGCTCGGCCTGCGCTGAGCGGCGGGTGAGTGGGAAAAGCGAGCGGGCTATTTCCGGCTCGGCAGCTTCACCGGTACGTGCGGGGAGGTGCTGATGACCCTGGGGCTTCCGTCCGGATAGGTGCGATCGCCGCGGATCAGGGATTCAAGAACAAGAAAAAACTTCTCGGCAAGCATGTGACTCACCCTGGTTGGTGATGGCCTCTTGAAATTAAGTCGAGGCGCCGAATGCGGAAATTCAATCAACTAAACGGGAGCGGGACAATCCCGGGCAAACACTGTTTGCAGCGAAGTGTGGTCGTCGTCGGGAAAGCGCGAAGGTCGCGCCCGAGATTAGCCGAAGGCCAGTGCCACGAGGCTCGAGCAGAGCAGGACCAAGCCGCCTGCGGTCAATGCCAGGAAGCCGTCGGATACGAGGTCATGGTTGCGCATGGGACACCTGCCGCTCTCGTCCTCGATGCTCGATCGGATCGATTAAAATTGTCCGAACGTGCCGCCTTGAAAGAGGTGAATGCTTGCCGTCCCGCGCGAGTGCCTTCAGGCCCTCGTGCGGTAACCTTCAAACGCATGGGCAAGGAAGATCGCCGCGCTTACCAGACCCATCAGTGCCGAAACCGTCTCGATCATCGCTAAATTCCAAATCCCGCCCTGTATCCGAGAGAACGCGTGCGGCCTTGCACAGTCAAAAGAATTTCCCTGAGCGGCGTGACAATGGGGATGGAGTGAGGATTTGGCGCAACAGAATGTCCAGCCTTGGCACAGAGCAGGGCGGCTGCGTTCCGTAGATCGACGGGGAGAAGCAAACGTCCCGTTTACCATGCCGGCGTGATCGCTGTGGGCTCCCCATTTCCGCCGTGTTCGGGTTGCGTTATCGTTATTGCTTCCGATGCGGTGGTGGGCCGCCTCGGATCAAAGGACCGGACGGCGCTCCCGTAGCCAATGCAGGTTGGGCATGCCGCCGGCGGAATGGTATTTGGGGCAAATGGGGATCCGACGGTCAGATTCGGTTTTGCGGGCCGCGCGCGGTGTTGCGGTGGTCGCGACCTGCCTTGCGCTCGCCAATTGCGCCTCGTCGAACAAGTTCGCCAGCCGCGTCGATCCGAAATATGGCGTGTCCTCAAGCCCAAGGGTGGTGGCCTGGGGTGATCCGGTCCCGAAGGGCGGCGGCACCTACCGCGTCGGTAAGCCCTATATCGTGGCCGGCCGGACTTACGTGCCGGAGGAGGACGTCAACTATCGTGCCGAGGGCATGGCGTCCTGGTATGGCGATGATTTTCACGGCCGCCTGACCGCCAATGGCGAGGTGTTCGACATGACCTCGCTCACGGCGGCGCATCCGACCCTGCCGATGCCGTCCTATGCGCGGGTGACCAATATTTCCAACGGCAAGTCGCTGATCGTCCGCGTCAACGACCGCGGGCCCTATCACGGCAACCGGCTCATCGACGTCTCGAACAAGGCCGCCGAACTCCTTGAATTCAAAGGCAATGGCGTCGCCAAGGTCCGGGTCGAGTATGTTGGCCGGGCGCCGCTGGAAGGCTCCGACGATCGCCAGCTGATAGCGACCTTGCGTACCGGCGTTCCGGCGCCGACCCCCTCAATGGTACGGGTCGCTTCGGCCAAGCCTTTCGTGCCGGAATTGCCCTCGTCGAGCCGCGGTGCCATTCGCGGCGAGGTTCCGATGCCGGAGGGGCGGCCCTACAATCTCGGCAACAGCTCGGCCGATATGGCCTCGCTCAACGCGACCTCGGAAATGTCGGCCTCGAGCCGCAGCCGGGGCCGGGGCCACCAGAACGCCCGTGCCGTGTCCTATGACGACGACGGCCGCTATGCGACCGAGAGCGCGCTGTCCGGCGCCTACGCCTCGGATGGCGCGGCCGAGGCCCGCAGCATCCTGAGTGGCCGCGGCCTCTACTGAGTTGTGCTCGCCGTCAGGAATTTCACCAGCGCTGCGTTCACCTCCTCGGGCCGCTCCTGCTGCACCCAATGGCCGGCGCCCTCGAGGATCAGCTTGTGTTTCAGATTGGGCAGCACGCGCTCGAGCTCGTTGACGCGCTTCGCCCCGATCAGGCCGGTGATGACGGCGTCCTTCGAGCCGGCGATGAACAGTGACGGCTGCTGGATCTGTGCATCCTGCCAGGGCGCCGTCAGCTCCCAATTGCGGTCGATGTTGCGGTACCAGTTCAGCCCGCCGCGGAAGCCGCATTTGCGAAAGCTTTCGGTGAAATAGGCGAGGTCAGCCTCGCTCAGCCAGCGGGGCAGTGGCTCCTCGGCGCCCGCATGGCCGAGAAAGCCCTTGCCCTCCTGCACGAACATGGCCGCCGAGGGATCGGCGAGGCCGCGGCCGCCGAGCACGATGCGCATGGTGCGGGCGACGTCGCGCTCGAGCTCGGCCTCGGCGACGCCCGGCGTCTGGAAATATTGCCAATAGAAATTGGTGATGCCGCCCTGGCGCAGCAGATCGAGCGGCTTGCCGCGGCCGCGGAACGGCGGCGGCACGCTCAGGCCCGCGACCGCCGTGAAGATGTCGGGGCGGAACAGCGCGGCGTGCCAGGCGACCGGAGCGCCCCAATCGTGGCCGACCACCATTGCCTTGCTCTCGCCCAGCGCCTGCACCAGGCCGACGACATCGCCGACCGTGTCGAAGATGGAGTAGGCGGCCGCATCAGGGGGCGCCGCGCTCTGGCCGTAGCCACGCATGTCAGGAGCGACCACATGAAACCCGGCGGCCGCGAGTGCCGGGATCTGGTGGCGCCAGGAATAGGACAGTTCCGGCCAGCCATGGCACAGCACCACCAGCGGACCCTGGCCCTGCTCGCGGATGAAGAGCTCGATCCCGTTGGCCTTGATCATACGGGTTGAGGACATTCAAGTTTCCGCCTTGCTTCAGGGGTTTGGTCGGCAAATATAAGATGCCACGATAGGGGCGCGAGGAGAATCGTGCAATCTCAGGGACAGGCGTCCACCTCCGTGTTGTTCGCATCTGTTCCAACTGGTAGAACGCCGCTCTCAGGGCTTGGCCATGACATTTCGTCCTTCTTTGCTTCGTCGCCCCCGGTTCACCGCCGGTGCGCTGGCGCGCGGGCTGATCGCGGCGATTCTGGTCGCGGGCATCGGATGGGGCGGGGCGCTCTACGCCGCCAACCAGAGCGTGCAGGGCGCCAAGAAGGCGGAAGACACCGGCTTCGACGGCGACGCCCCGACTGCGATCCTGATCGAGGCCTCCTCGGGCAGCGTGCTGTTCGAGAAGAACGCCGACGAGCTGCGCGCGCCCTCCAGCATGATGAAGCTGATGACCGCAGAGGTCGTCTTCAACGCCATCAAGAAGGGCGACATCAAGCTGACCGACGAATATCGGATCAGCGAGAACGCCTGGCGCCGGGGCGGCGCGCCCTCCGGGGGCTCGACCATGTTCGCCGCGATCAACAGTAAGGTCTCGGTCAGTGATCTCCTGCATGGCGCGATCATCCAGAGCGGCAACGATGCCTGCATCGCGCTCGCCGAAGCCATCGCGGGCAACGAGCGGATTTTCGCGACCGACTTCATGACCAAGCGCGCACGCGAGCTCGGCCTCACCAGATCGACCTTCGCCAATTCCAACGGCTTGCCCGATCCCGGCAACAAGATGACGGTGCGCGAGCTCGGCATCCTTGCCCGCCACATCATCCTTGATTTCCCCGAGTTCTACAAATTGTTCGGCGAGAAGGAGTTTACCTGGAACAAGATCCGCCAGCCCAACCGCAATCCGCTACTCAATTCGATGGAAGGCGCTGACGGGCTCAAGACCGGCTACACCAAGGAAGGCGGCTACGGCATGGTGGGCTCGGCCGTGCAAAACGGCACGCGACTGATCGTTGTCGTCAACGGGCTCGATGATCCCGAGGACCGTGCCACGGAAGCCAAGAAGATGCTGGAATGGGGCTTTCGCAATTTCGAGACCCGCACCCTGATCGCAGCCGAACAGCCCGTCGGCTACGCCAAGGTGTTCGGCGGCGAGAGCCGCTCGGTCAAGCTCGTGGCCAAGACGCCCGTGAAAGTGATGGTCCACAAGAACGGCAGCGACAAGCTGATCGCCCGCATCGTCTATCGCGGCCCGGTGCGCGCGCCGGTCGAGGCCGGCCAGCAGGTCGGGGTGGTCAAGGTCTGGCGCAGCGGCACCATCGCGGTTGAGACGCCGGTCTATGCCGCCGAAGCGATCGGCACCGGCTCGACCATGCGCCGCGCAATCGACGGCGCCAGCGAGCTCGTGATCGGTATGTTCCGCGCAGGCGCCGAGAAGCTCTGATCATGAGTGAAAGCGCGGTACGCTGGCCGTCGGGACGCGGGCGCTTCATCACCTTTGAGGGCGGCGAAGGGACGGGCAAGTCGACCCAGATCAAGAAGCTCGCCGACCGCCTCACGGCGGCAAGGATGCGCATCCTCGTCACGCGCGAGCCGGGCGGCTCGCCTGGCGCCGAGATCATGCGACATCTGGTGCTGTCAGGCATGGGCAAGCTGCTCGGCCCCGAAGCCGAGACGTTGCTGTTCGCCGCTGCCCGCGACGACCACGTCCGCACCGTAATCCAGCCCGCGCTCAGCCAGGGCGTCTGGGTGCTGTGCGACCGCTTCGCCGACTCGACGCGGGCCTATCAGGGCAGCCTCGGCCGCGTGCCGGATGGCCTGATCAACGCGATGCAGCGGGTCACGATCGGCGATCTCAAGCCGGATCTCACCATCATTCTCGACCTGCCGGTCGAGATCGGCTTGCAGCGGGCAGCCACGCGCCGCGGCAGCGCCGCACCCGACAGGTTCGAGGGCGAGGATCTCAAGTTCCACCAAGGCCTGCGCGACGCCTATCGCAAGATCGCCGCGGAAGATCCCGCGCGTTGTGCGCTGATCGACGCCAATTCCGATGCTGACACGGTTGCCGGGCGCGTCTGGACGGCGCTGCGCGAACGTCTCCTTGCCACGCCCGCGGTGATTTCCGCATGAGCCCGCGTCGGACCGAGCGCGAAACCGCCATTCCGCATCCGCGCGAGACATCGAAGCTGTTTGGGCATCGCGAGGCCGAGACCGCGCTGCTCGCAGCCTATCGCAGCGGGCGCATCCCGCATGCCTGGCTGATCGGCGGACCGCAAGGCATCGGCAAGGCAACGCTGGCCTACCGCATGGCGCGCTTCGTGCTCGCCCACGGCCAGCCGCTGGCGCCGTCCGTGCAGCGCGCCGAAGACCTTGCGATCGATCCCGACGATGCCGTGGCGCGGCAGGTTGCGGCGAGTTCGCATGGCGGGCTGTTGACGCTGGAGCGCACCGCGAATGATCGCGGCGTGATGCGCACCGTGATCACCGTCGACGAGACGCGCGAGACGATCGGCTTCTTCGGCTCGACGGCTGCCGCCGACGGCTGGCGCGTCTGCATCGTCGACACGGTCGACGAGCTCAATCCAAACGCGGCCAACGCGCTTTTGAAGATCCTCGAAGAACCGCCGCAGCAATCGCTATTCCTGTTGGTGAGCCACGCGCCGGCACGCGTGCTCGCCACCATCCAGTCGCGTTGCCGCAAGCTGCGCCTGCGCCCGCTCGCCACCGATGACGTGATCAGTGCGGCGGCTTCGGCCGGCGACCTCGATCCGAATGATCCGGCGCTGCACGAGGCGGCGGAGGCTTCCGAGGGCAGCGTGGCGCGGGCACTGACGCTGCTCGGCGGTGACGCGCTCAAGCTCCAGCAGCGCACCGCGGCACTGCTCGCGCGTCTGCCGCAGGTCGATCCGCGCGAACTGCACACGCTCGGCGATTCGCTCGGGACCAGCGACCGCGTCGCGCTTGCCGCCTTCATCGACGGCATCGATCGCTGGATCGCCGAACGCCTGCATGCGGACGAAGCCAATACGAACCAGAATCTGCCGCGCCTTGCGCGTCTAGCTGAGGTATGGGAAAAGATCGTCCGCGCCGCGCGCGACACCGAAACCTACAATCTGGAGCGCAAGCCCTTGGTTTTCTCGGTGTTCGGCTGGCTGGCGGACGCAACGCGCTAGGCGCAGGTTCGTTTCCAATTTTCGAGAAGCCGGTAAAGGAATTCGTGGTGGCAACGCGAGCTAAAAAAACCGCCAAGGGCAAGAAGAAGGCTGCGAAGAAAGCGGTCAAGAAAGCCACGAAGAAGGCTGTGAAGGCGCGTGCGCGCAAAGGTGCCAAGACGGTCAAGAAGACCAAGAAGGTTGTCGCCAAAAAAGGCGTGAAGAAGAGCGCAGGGAAGACGGCAAAGAAGGCCGGCCGGGCGGCGAAGAAGCAGGTCGTCGCCAAAAAGGCCTCGAAGAAAACCGCCGCCCAAACGCCGGCCAAGGCTCCGGCGAAGAACGTGGTCAAGAAGGCGAGGGTGACTGCGCCTGCCGTGATCGCCGCGCCAGCTCCTGTCGCCGCTCCTCAAAGAGCCGCCAAGCTGAAGGCGCCGCGTGCGCCAAAGCCCGTCGCAGCGCCGCAAACGGCCGCGCCCGTTGCCACCCCCGCGCGCGATAACGTCTTCTACATCACGACCGCCATTGCCTATCCCAACGGAAGCCCGCATATAGGCCACGCCTATGAGGCGATCGCGACCGACGTGCTGGCGCGCTTTGCGCGGCTCGATGGCAAGGACGTGTTCTTCCTGACCGGCACCGACGAGCACGGTCAAAAAATGGTGCAGACGGCGGCCGGTGAAAACATGTCCGTGTCCGCGCTCGCGACCCGCAATGCCGGCCGCTTCAAGGAGATGGATGAGCGCCTGAACGTGTCGTTCGACCGCTTCATCCGCACCACCGAGGAGCAGCATCATCGCTCCAGCCAGGAGATTTGGCGGCGCATGGAAGCGAACGGCGACATCTATGCCGATACCTATTCGGGGTGGTACTCGGTCCGTGACGAGGCGTATTACGCCGAGGACGAGACGCGCCTGAACGATGACGGGTTGCGACTCGGACCGCAGGGCACGCCGGTCGAATGGGTCGAGGAGAAGAGCTATTTCTTTCGCCTATCGGCGTACCAGGACAAGCTGCTCAAGCTTTATGCGGATCATCCCGATTTCATCGGGCCCGACTCCCGCAAGAACGAGGTGGTAAGCTTCGTCAGAGGTGGCCTGCGCGATCTCTCGATCTCGCGCACGACCTTCGACTGGGGCGTCAAGGTGCCCGGCGATGAAGAGCACGTGATGTATGTCTGGGTCGATGCGCTGACCAATTACATCACCGGCATCGGCTTCCCCGACGAGAGCGACGAGAACTGGCGCTACTGGCCCGCCGACGTGCACATCATCGGCAAGGACATCATCCGTTTCCATGCGGTGTATTGGCCGGCGTTCCTGATGTCGGCGGGCATTCCGCTGCCGAAGCGGATCTATGCCCACGGCTTCCTGTTCAACAGGGGCGAGAAGATGTCGAAGTCGGTTGGCAACGTCGTCGATCCCTTCAACCTCGCCGACCAGTATGGCGTCGACCAGATGCGCTATTTCTTCCTGCGCGAGGTGCCGTTCGGCCAGGACGGCAACTACAATCACGAGGCCATCGTCGCGCGCATTAACGCCGATCTCGCCAACGATCTCGGCAACCTTGCGCAGCGCTCGCTGTCGATGATCGCCAGGCAGCTCGGCGGCGTGCTGCCGGAGCCCGGCGAGTTCAGCGACAACGACAACGCAATCTTGGCGATGGCCGACGGCATGATCGCCACGTCGCGTGAAGCCATGGCCACGCAGCAGATCCACCAATGGCTCAACGCCGTGTGGGCCGTGGTGGCGGAGGCCAACCGCTATTTCGCGGGCGAGGCGCCGTGGGCGCTCGCCAAGACCGATCCCGCCAGGCAGAAGACCGTGCTTTACGTCACCGCGGAAGTCGTGCGCCAGATCGCGATTCTGACGCAGCCGGCGATGCCGACCGCCTCGGGATTGCTGCTCGACAGCCTCGGCATCCCGGAAGCCGAGCGCAGCTTCGCCACCCTGGGTGGCACCTCGCGCATCGCGCCGGGCTCGACGCTGCCGGCGCCGAAACCGGCGTTCCCGCGCTACGTCGAGCCGGCGGCCTGAGGCGGTCGCGCGATGCTGGTCGACAGTCATTGCCACCTGGATTTTCCGGACTTTGCGGAAGATCTCGACGGGATCGTGTCGCGTGCGCGTGCAGCCGGCGTCAAACGCATGGTCACGATCTCGACGCGGGTGCGGAAGCTGAACGATCTCGTCGCCATTGCCGAGCGCTACGACGATGTCTATTGCTCGGTCGGCACTCACCCGCACAATGCGGATGAGGAGGACGGCATCGCGCCGGACGAGCTGATCGCGCTGACGCAGCATCCCAAGGTCGTCGCGCTCGGTGAAGCCGGGCTCGATTATTTCTATGACAACGGCTCACCGGAGGCGCAGGCGAGGGGCTTTCGCGCCCACATTGCCGCCGCCCGCGCCACCGGCCTGCCGCTGGTGATCCACACCCGCGAGGCGGACGAGGACTGTGCCAGCATCCTGGAGGATGAGGCCGCACGCGGATCGTTTCGCGCGGTGCTGCATTGTTACACCGGCGGGCGCGAGCTGGCGCTGAAGGCGGTCTCGCTCGGGCTGTATATCGGCTTCACGGGTATCCTGACCTTCAAGAAGTCGGAATCCCTGCGCGCGCTTGCGGCCGAACTGCCGCGCGATCGTATTCTGGTCGAGACGGACTCGCCTTATCTTGCGCCCGGAAAATTCCGGGGCAAACGCAACGAACCGGCCTATGTGGTCGAAGTCGCAAAGGTGCTCGCCGAGACACGCGGCGTGTCGACCGAGGAAATCTCGCGCCAGACCACCGAAAACTTCTTCCGTCTGTTCTCGAAGGTGAAAGCTTGAGACTGGGAGCCGCATGACACTGACGCTGACGATCCTGGGCTGCGGCTCCTCCGCCGGCGTGCCGCGCCCGGCGCTCGGCTGGGGCGCCTGCGATCCCAACAATCCCAAGAACCGCCGTCGCCGCTGCTCGCTGCTGGTCGAACGAAAGTCCGAGCACGGCACCACACGCATCTTGATCGACACCTCGCCGGACCTGCGCGAGCAATTGCTTTCCACCAACGTCGACCACATCGATGCCGTGTTCTTGACCCACGAGCATGCCGACCAGACCCATGGCATGGACGATCTGCGTTCGGTCGTCATGCACATGCGACGGCGCATCCCGACCTACTTCAACCAGTCGACCGCGAAGGACATCCTGTCGCGGTTCTCCTACTGCTTCATCTCGCCGGAGGGCAGCGACTATCCGCCGATCCTGACGCGGCATTCGATCGAGGCGGGCGAAAGTCAGACGATTTTGGGGAAGGGCGGCGCGGTGACGATGACCGCCTTCCTGGTGCAGCACGGCAATATTCCCGCGCTCGGCTACCGCATCGGGGATGCCGCCTACACACCCGACCTCAACGACATCCCGCGCGAGAGCTGGGGCGCATTGGAAAATCTGGACCTCTGGATCGTCGACGGCCTGCGCTACACCAGTCATGTCAGCCATTTCAGCATCAACGATGCGCTGTCGTGGATCGAACGTTTCAAGCCGAAGCGCGCGGTCATCACCAACATGACCGCCGACGTCGATTACGAGGTCATCAGGCAGTCGCTGCCCGCGGGCGTGGTGCCGGCCTATGACGGGCTGCGACTGGAGACGCACTAAACCCGCGGTGGAAATTCTCCTGGCAGCCGGCATACACCTTGCTTGTGGCCGCCTCATCATGTTGATCTAACGTCTGAAAGACAGGCGTCGGACAGGGCGATATTCAAGCAGGACCAGCACTTGACGTGCAATCGCCGGGGTCGGTTGAATCGCCTCATGTGAAGATGGGGATTGCGTTGGCAGCGGACGATGTAGCGGCTCGAGGACTGGTGCGACGCGCTCTGGACCTCCTTTATCTCGGCGCGGGCTACGCCGCGGGCGTCTTCCTGGTTGCGATCTTTGCAATCATGATGGTCATGTCGGTCGGGCGTCAGTTTGCGATCAACATTCCCGCCGGCGACGATTTCGCGTCCTGGTGCATGGCCGCGATGGCTTTCCTAGGACTCGCGCACACCTTCAAGCGCGGAGAGATGATCCGTGTCGGCCTGCTGCTGGAGCGTCTGCACGGGCGGACCAAGCAGGTGGCTGAGATCGTTGCGCTCGGCATTGCCGCGGCGTTCATCCTCTATTTCACCTGGCATGCCGTGCGGATGACCTACGATTCCTGGCGCTTTAACGACGTGGCGCAGGGCGTCGTCGCGCTTCCGCTCTGGATTCCGCAGCTCGGCTTTGCTGGCGGCCTTGCGATCCTGTCGATCGCGCTGATCGATGAAATGGTCAATGTCGTCGGCGGCAACCGGCCGAGCTACGAGAAGGGCTCGCCGGACGAGACGCCCGACGAATTCATCGAGCGCATCTCGCAGGGCGGCGGAGGTTGAGCATGGCCAATCTCGGCATGATCGAGCTGTCGTTCATCCTGCTCGGCGTCATGATCCTGCTGCTCGGCAGCGGCGTCTGGATCGCGGTCTCGCTCGGGCTCGTCGGCTTCGTGGCGATGGCGCTAACGACGAGTTTGCCGCTCGGTACGGTGCTCGCCACCACGACCTGGAGCGCGAGCGCGTCCTGGACGCTGGCTGCACTGCCGCTGTTCATCTGGATGGGAGAGATACTTTTCCGGACAAAATTATCGGAAGAGATGTTCCGCGGCCTGTCACCCTGGGTGCAGTGGCTGCCGGGACGGCTGACGCATGTGAATGTGATCGGCTGCGGCATCTTCGCGGCGGTGTCGGGCTCGTCGGCCGCGACCTGTGCGACCATCGGCAAGATCGCACTGCCGGAACTCGACAAGCGTGGCTACGACAAGGGCCTGAGCCTCGGATCGCTCGCGGGCTCCGGCACGCTCGGGCTCTTGATTCCGCCCTCAATCCCGATGGTGGTCTATGCCGTCACGGCGAATGTCTCCGTGCTCCAGGTGTTCCTCGGCGGCTTCCTGCCGGGCGTGCTCGTGATTGTGCTCTATTCCGGCTACATCATCATCTGGTCGCTGCTCAACCCAAAGAAAATTCCGCCGCGCGATCCGCCGATGCCGTTCCGGCAGAAGCTCCGCGAGTCGGCCAAGCTGGCGCCCTGCCTGCTGCTGATCCTGACGGTCTTCCTGTCGCTCGTGCTCGGCTTCGCGACGGCGACGGAATGCGCTGCGTGGGGTGTCTCAGGCGCGCTGCTGCTGGCGTGGTGGAGCGGCACGCTCACGCGCAAGAACTTCCTCGAGAGCATCATGAGCGCGACGCGCCTGACCTGCATGATCATGCTAATCCTGGCAGGCGCGGCCTATACGACGGCTGCGATGGCCTATACGGGTATTCCGGCGGCGCTCGCCACCTGGGTCCAGGGGCAGCAGCTCACACCCGGCATGCTCGCCCTCTATCTCAGCATCATGTACATCATCCTGGGATGCCTGATCGACGGCATTTCGATGATCGTCCTGACCGCCGTCATCGTACTGCCCATGGTCAGGCAGGCGGGCCTCGATCTGGTCTGGTTCGGCGTCTATCTCATCATCCACGTCGAGATGGCGCAAATCACGCCACCGGTGGGCTTCAATCTGTTCGTGCTCCAGAACATGAGTGGCCGCGATACGTTCACCGTTGCACGGGCGGCCTTCCCATTCTTCGTCCTGCTGCTGGCCGCCGTGTTCATCATCACGGAGTATCCGCAGATCGTGATGTTCTTGCCGAAGCTTGCTTTCCCAGACTGAGCATACCCGTCTTTCAGATTGACCTTAAGGAGAAGCCCGATGATGTCTCGTTTAGTCCGCGCGTGCCTGATCGCCGGCGTCGTGATGGCCGCGGCACCTGCTTTGGCCCAGACCAAATGGAATTTGCCGGCCGCCTATCCTGCCGACAATCCGCACTCCGAAAATCTGATCGCCTTCGCCAAGGACGTCGAGGCCGCCACGTCCGGCAAGCTCCAGATCACCGTTCATCCGGGGGCCTCGCTGTTCAAGGCGCCCGACATCAAGCGCGCGGTGGTGACCGGGCAGGCGCAGATGGGTGAGGTGCTGCTGTCGATCCACGAGAACGAGGACCCGCTCTTCGGTGTCGACGTCGTGCCGTTCCTCGCGACCAGCTTCCCCGACGCGATGAAGCTGTATCAGGCCTCCAAGTCCGCGATCGCCAAGAAGCTCGATGCGCAGGGCCTCAAGCTGCTGTTCGCCGTGCCGTGGGCGCCGCAGGGCGTCTACGTCAACAAGCCGCTCGCGACGATCGAAGACATGAAGGGCCTGAAGTGGCGCGCCTATAATGTCGGCACCGCGCGCATCGGCGAGTTGGTCGGCGCACAATCGGTCACGATCCAGGCTGCCGAACTGCCGCAGGCACTTGCGACCGGCGTGGTGAACTCCTTCATGTCGTCGGGCGGCACGGGTTACGATGCGAAGGCCTGGGAGTCGCTCAAATACTTCTACGACGTGCAGGCCTGGATTCCGAAGGACTACACCTTCGTGAACAAGGCCGCGTTCGAGGCGCTCGACAAGCCGACGCAGGAGGCGATCCTCAAGGCGGCTGCGACGGCGGAAACCCGCGGCTGGAAGGCCTGGCAAGACAAGAGCACCTGGTACATCGAACAGCTCAAGGCCAAAGGCATGACGGTGGAGCCGCCGAGCCCCGCCCTCAAGGCCGGCTTCCAGAAGATCGGCGAGCAGCTCACCGCCGACTGGCTCAAGAAGGCCGGACCCGATGGCCAGGCGCTGATCGACGCCTACAAGAAGATGTGAGGACAAAGCAAAATCCTGCCCCACCAAACAGGCGTGGGAGCAGGATTTACTCGCAGGCTGCGCGAGGTGACCTCAGGCCGAGATCGCCTTGGCCGAGCCGACCTCGTTGCGCAGCAGGAATTTCTGGATCTTGCCGGTCGAAGTCTTTGGAATCGGCCCGAATACGACAGCTTTCGGCGTCTTGAACCCAGACATGTGGCTGCGGCAGAAGGCGATGATGTCAGCCTCGCTCGCGCTGGCGCCGTCCTTCAGCTCGACGAAGGCGCAGGGCACCTCGCCCCATTTCGGATCGGGCTTGGCGACCACGGCGGCGAACAGCACGGCCGGGTGCTTGTAGAGGATGTCCTCGACCTCGACGGATGAGATGTTCTCGCCGCCGGAGATGATAATATCCTTGGACCGGTCCTTGATGATGACGTAGCCGTGCTCGTCGAGCACGCCGAGGTCGCCGGTGTGAAACCAGCCGCCCTCGAAGGCTTCCTTGGTCGCCTTCTCGTTCTTGAGGTAGCCCTTCATCACGATGTTGCCGCGGAACATGACCTCGCCGATGGTCTCGCCGTCGCGCGGCACCTCTTGCATCGTCTGCGGATTGATGACGGTGACGGCTTCCTGAAGCGGGTAGGGCACGCCTTGCCGGCGCTTCATGCGCGCGCGTTCGGCGGGCGGAAGCTCGTCCCAGCCGGGCTGCTCGGCGCAGACGGAGGCGGGGCCGTAGACCTCGGTCAGCCCGTAGACATGCGTCAGCTTGATGCCGATGCTTTCGGCGCCTTCGAGCACGGCGACGGGCGGCGCCGCACCTGCGATCAGGCCGACGACGCGGCGCGCGACCTCGCCCTTTGGCGCGTCGGGCGCATTGATCAGCGTGTTGTAGACGATCGGCGCGCCGCACATGTGGGTGACGCCGTGCTGCCTGATCAGCTCGAAGATTTTGGTCGGCTCGACCTTGCGCAGGCAGACATTGATGCCGGCTGAGGCTGCGATGGTCCAGGGGAAGCACCAACCGTTGCAATGGAACATCGGCAGCGTCCAGAGATACACCGGGTGCTGACCGAGATTGCCGGCGAGGATGTTGCTGACGGCATTCAGATACGCGCCGCGATGATGGGTGACCACGCCCTTGGGATTTCCCGTGGTGCCCGAGGTGTAGCTCAGCGCGATCGCATCCCATTCGTCGGTCGGCAGGACGGCCTCGAAGTTCGGGTCGCCTTGCGCGACGGCGTCCTCGTACTCGATCTCGCCGATGCGCTTGCCGCCCTTGAAGGCGGCATCGTCGACGTCGATCACGAATGGCCTTGGCCCGGTCATGTGTGCGAGTGCGTCACTGATGACACCGGAGAATTCCGGGTCAACCAGGATGATCTTGGCCCCGCCATGGTCAAGCTGAAACGCGATGGAAGGCGCATCGAGGCGGATGTTGAGCGCGTTGAGCACGGCGCCCGTCATGGGGACGGCAAAGTGCGCCTCGTTCATCGCCGGAACGTTCGGCAGCATCGCAGCAACGGTGTCACCGACGCCGATGCCCTTGCCTGTCAGGTAAGAGGCAAAGCGTCGGCAGCGCTCGTGCGTCTGCGCCCAGGTGAAGCTGCGGCCCTCATAGACGCTGCTGACGTGATCGGGATAGACGGCGGCGCTTCGCGCGAGGAAGCTCAACGGGCTGAGGGGCACATAATTGGCGGGGGTCTTGTCGAGGCCGATATTGTACTGGTTCTGCCGCTCACTCATCGACACCTCCTGAAAGCGCCTTAAAGGAATCCGATCGAGATCCAGGGGAAGATCGCGACGATGATCAATCCCACGAGCAGCGCCAGCAGATAGCCCCAGATCGGCCTGATGCCTTCGGCCGGGTCGACGCGTCCAATGGCGCAGGCGGCATAATAGCCGACGCCGAAGGGTGGGGCGAATAGCCCGATACCCATGGCGAGAATGATCACCATCGCATAGTGCACCTCGTGCACGCCGACGGCGCGGGCGATCGGGAACAGCAGCGGCCCGAACAGCACGATTGCCGGAATGCCCTCCAGCACGCTGCCGAGAATGGTGAAGGCCAGAATCGAGACGGCGATGAAGGTCGCCGCCCCGCCGGGCAATCCCGTCATGGCCGCCGCCAGCGAGCGCGAGAAGCCGGATTGGGTCAGGCCCCACGCCATGCCGGTTGCGGTGCCGATGATCAGCAGGATTGCGCCCGACAGCGCTGCGGTCTCGACCAGCATGGGAAACAACCGCCGCCAGTCGAAGCGGCGGTACACCAGAACGCCGACAAGGGCGCCGTAGACGATGCCGATGGTGGAGACCTCGGTGGCGGTCGCGATGCCCTCGACCACGGCGTAGCGGATCACGAAGGGCAGCGCGAGTGCGGGCAGGGCGATGATGAAAGTCCTGCCGACCTCGGATGCCTTGGCGCGGCGGACGTGGCTCATGTCCTCGTGGCGGTAGCGCCACCACACCAGCATGCAGAGCGTGATCGCCAGCACCACGCCGGGCAATAGACCGCCGGTGAAGAGGGCGGCGATCGACACGCCCGTGACCGAGCCGATGGTGATCAGCACGAGGCTGGGCGGAATGGTCTCGGTCTGGGCCCCCGTCGCCGCAAGGAGCGCGACGAGGTCGCCGGGCCTGGCGCCGCGCTGCTTCATCTCCGGGAACAGCACCGGCGCGACCGCCGCCATATCGGCGGCCTTGGCGCCGGAGATGCCGGAGACCAGGTACATCGCGCCGACCAGCACATAATGCAGGCCGCCGCGGACATGCCCGAGCAGGCTCGCCAGGAACGCCACCATGGCCCGCGCCATGCCGGTCATCTCGATCAGCAGCCCCAGGAACACGAACAGCGGCACCGAGAGCAGGATGAGGTGGCTCATGCCCTCATCCATCCGGCCGACCAGCACCATCACCGGCGTGCGCGTGGTCAGCGCCAGATAGCCGAAGATCGCGAGCCCGAAGCCGAACGCAATGGGAACGCCGGCAAAGACGCAGAAGCCGGCAACGCCGACGAAGAAGATGACCAGGTTGAGATTGCCGAGGGGGCGCAGCGATGGCTCCGCCAGCCAGAATGCGCCGATCAGGACCGCAACCGACAATACGGCGGCTGCAACCATCCGGTAATCGGCGGCGCGCAGCAGCCGCAGCAAGGCGAACGCCGCCATCAAGCCGATGCCGGCCGGCAGCGCCGCAGCACGCCACATATTCGAGATCTGGAGCGCCGGTGTGGTGATGTAGCTCTCTTCATAAGCATAGTCGCAGGACGGCCAGACGATCAGCACCAGGAACGCCAGCGCGGCCGATGTCGCGATCAGATCGAGATAGGCCCGCAACGCGGGCCGGGCACTGGCGACGACCGCGGTCATGCGCATGTGCTCGGAGCGGCGGAATGCGACTGCCGCGCCCAGCATGGCGAGCCACAGGAACAGGATCGAGGCGAGCTCGTCTGACCAGATCAGCGGCCGATGCAGTCCGTAGCGCGCAACCACGCCGGCAAACAGGATCGCGATCTCGGCGACGACCAGGATCGCCGCCGGGATCTCCACAAGAAGGCCAAGTGCGCGCTCCAGCGAAGCCAGCAACGAAGGTCGGCGAGGGGACTGAACAGTCGCCTCGCCCGCCACTTCGGTCACCTCGACTTCGACATGAGGCATGACGAGGCCTAACGCGTTACGACAGCTTGCCCACCGCCTTTTCCAGGAGGTCCCAGGCTTGATCGCCGTATTTGCCCTTCCATTCGGCATAGAAGCCGGCGGACCGCAGCTTGTCGCGGAACGGGGCCACGGCCGGCTGGTTGAAGGTCAGGCCCTTGCCCGCCAGCTCCTGCTGGAGATTGGCGTTGAGCTTGGCGGTATCCTCACGCTCCTTGACGGCAGCGGCGTTGATGTTCTTGGCGACGACGGTGCGTACGTCCTGCGGCAGCTTTTCCCAGGCACGGCGGTTGGCCAGGAACCAGAAGCCGTCCCACATGTGGTTGGTCAGCGAGCAGTACTTCTGCACCTCGTACAGCTTTGCGGTCGAGATGATCGCCAGCGGGTTCTCCTGGCCCTCGACGATCTTGGTCTGGAGCGCCGAATAGACCTCGGCGAAATTGATCGAGGCGGGCGCTGCATCGAATGCCTTGAACATCGAAGTCCATAGCGGCGACACCGGCACGCGGATCTTGAATCCCTTGAGATCGTCCGGACCGGTGATCGGCTTGGTCGACGATGTGGTCTGGCGGAAGCCGTTGTCCCAGATCTTGTCCATGACCTCGAGCCCGGCCTTCTTGATCTCGCCGCGGACGAGGGCGCCGAGATCGCCGTCCATGGCCTTCCAGACCGTGTCGTAGTCCGGGAACGCGAAGCCGATGCCGTTGATGGACGCCGCCGGCACCAGGGTCGAGAGGATCAGCCCTGACAGCGTGAAGAACTCGACGCCGCCGGAGCGGATCTGGCTCAGCATGTCGGTGTCGGACCCGAGCTGGTTGTTTGGAAAGATCTGGAGGTCGAACTTGCCGTTGGTCTCGGCCTTGATCGCCGCGGCCATCTCCTTGGCGCGCACGTTCAGCGGATGGCTGTCCGGCAGGTTGTTGGCGTATTTGTAGGTGAACTCGGCGCTCTGGGCGCGGGCCACATGGGGCGCACTGAGGCCGCCCAGGACCGCGGTCGCGGCGGAGGCCTTGAGAAGCGTGCGTCGGGAAAAGCTCATGGGTCTGCTTCCTCGGAGTTTGTTGTTGTTGTGAGATGCAAACCTATACGGACGCCGGGTCAGAAGGTCATCTGCGATCTCGTGAAGGCTCGCTTATTGCAGTCGGACAACGTCGCGGCAATATCCGGCTTTCGGAGAGATGGCCGCACAAAAAATGCGAAAACAACCCCATGCACAGTAGCCGCCAAAGAGCCGGTGCGGCGGCCGGCGCAAACCCGAAAATGGCCCCGGAGCGAAGGTGTAGTGGCAGGAATTTCATCTAAATGACTGATCTAATTATACATAAAGATATTCCATAATATACCTTATGCGAATCGTGGATATGGGCGTGCGCGGGTTGGGGCGCCTGACCTCCGAGCTATTCGGACCCTACTTCCGGCCCTAACATCAGGAGCCAACTGACCACCCGGCTATTAAGTCGGATGGTCATGATCAGGAATTCGCAGGCAGATCAAACCGCCGCGACCATGGGAGGTTCGTCATGCAGGAGACCGTTGCCGTTGCCGGCGCCGCCACCTCGGGCGCCATTCCGTTCGATGCCGCCAAGCTCGACCGTCTCATGGAGGCCGCCGGCCTCGACGTCCTGATCGCGACCTCCAAGCACAATGTGCAGTATCTGCTGGGCGCCGAGCGCGCGATCTTCTTCGGCTACATGGACGCGCTCGGCGTCAGCCGCTATTTGCCGGTCCTGGTCTATCCCAAGGGCGCACCTGAGAAAGCGGTCTATGTCGGCCACCGGCTGGAGACCCATCAGCGCGCGGTCGCGCCGCCCTGGGTGCCGCAGGTCCGGACCGAATCCAATGGTTCGGTGGACGCCATTGCGCAGGCTGCGGGCCTGATTCGGCAGGCCGGCGTGCCATTGAACCGGATCGGTATCGAGATGCCGTTCATGCCGATGGACGCCGGGAAGGCGCTGGCCGACACCCTGCCCGGTGCCGAGCTCAAGGATGCGGTGCTGGTGCTGGAGCGGCTGCGGGCAGTCAAGTCGGCGGAGGAATTGGCGAAGCTGAAGACGGCGTCCGAGCTCGTCGTCGCATCCATGCTGGCGGTGATCGCCGGGCACGGTCGGGGCACGACCAAGCGGCAATTGTCGGAGGCGTTGCGCCTCGCCGAAGCCAACCGCGGCCTGACCTTCGAGTATTGCCTGCTGGCCTGCGGCAGCAGCCACAACCGGGCGCCATCGGCGCAGCACTGGGAGCAAGGCGAGGTGCTGTCGCTGGACTCCGGCGGCAATTATCACGGCTATATCGGCGACGTCGCCCGCATGGCCGTGTTGGGCGCGCCGGATGCGGAGCTGAAGGATTGTCTGGCCGAAATCGAGGCGGTCCAGCGCGCCGCCTTCGCGGCCGTCCGGCCGGGCGCCTTGGGCGGCGACATCTACGTCGCGGCCGAACGCCAGCTCGCCCAGATCACCCAGCGCGACTGCACCGATTTCCTCGCCCACGGCATGGGGCTCGTCAGCCACGAAGCCCCTCGCCTGACCGCCAGAGGTCCGATTCCCTACGACGACACCGACGCCCGTCAACCGCTCGAAGCCGGCATGGTGGTCTCGATCGAGACCACAATGAAGCATCCGAGGCGCGGCTTCATCAAGCTCGAGGATACAGTTGCGGTGACGTCGACGGGCTACGAAATTTTCGGCGAAGGTGGCCGCGGGTGGAATCTTGGCGGCAGCGCCTTAGCGTAGCGGCGGTTGATCGAGCTGGCTCTGCGCCCTTCTTGACGCCCGCCGCGAACCAGCTCTGGCTCGGCGCTTCCTTGGCGAAGCATTTCGCGCAGGTCGAGATAATGCCGCTCGGCGCGGCCGCATAGCTGGGCGATGCCACGCCCTACTCTGCTGGCGTGAGCTGCTGCTGGCCGAGGCGCATCGCCGCGGTCTCGCGCGCGCGGACGCGGGCACGGCGCTTGCGCCACCAGATCACGACGCCGGTGACCGAGAGTGCCGCCACGACGAGGCCCATGATCGAGATCAGGATGCGGCCGAACAGCCCGACGATGCGGCCCGAATGCAGCGGGAATTGCGCCTGCACGAAGATGTCGGCGGCGGTGCCGACCCAGGGCAGCCGTGCGCCAATGGGGCGGCCATCCTCGCTGTCGTAATAAAGCTGCGCCGGGCCGACGCCGCCGGCGCCGTGATCATCGCCAGGATGGAAAAAAGCGGCGGCATAGACGCCATGGGCCGGGCCGTAGCTGATCGCGCCGACCGGGGTGGTCCACCCTCGCCCCTTGCCGTCGGCCGCCGCGCGCGCCGCAATCTCGGCAAAGGTGACCTTGGGCTCGATGGGATCGTCGAGATCGCGATAAGGCCGCTGCTCATAGGGCGTCGGGGTGTAGTTCGACACCATCTTCATCAGCGGCGAGAACACCTCGAAATAGAGGTTCAGCGAGAATGCCGTGAAGGCGATGACGAACAGCACGCCCCAGGTCCACAGGCTGAAGGCACGGTGGATGTCGAAATTGATCCGGTAGGCGCTGCCCGAAGTCTTGATGGTCCAGGCTGGCGCCCAGCGCGCCCAGAAACCGCGCTCGAGCTGGCGCGTGACTTCCGGCGCCCGCGCCGCCTTGGCGCGCCTGCGCGAGGGCAGCGTCAGATAGAAGCCGACGAAGCAATCGATGGTCCAGATGATGGCGATCACGCCGAGCACGCGCATGCCCCAGCGGTCGCTGCCCCAGAATTCCGGGATGTGCATGGTGTAGTGCAGCTTGTAAAGGAAGGAGACGAAATTCTCCCGCGTCACCGGCCATACCGCGCCCCAATAGCGCCGGCCGAGCTCGGCGCCGGTGTTGGGATCGAGGAAGACCTGATTGTAGTCGAGCGGGTAACGCTTGCCGGTTGCGGGATCGATCCGCGGCATGACGAAGAACCACAGCGAGTGGCCCTCCTCCGGCGTCATGAAGAGATAGACGACGCGCGCGCGGGGATCGCGCTGCTCGATCATCTTGGCGAGCTCGATCGAGGGAATCGCCGGACCCTTGCTGCTGACGTCGAACAGGTGACTGTTCAGGACATCGTCGATCTCGTGATCCCAGGAGATGATCGCCCCGGTGATGCCGGAGAAGAACAGGAAGCCGGCGGTGAGCAGTCCCGCCCAGCGATGCAACCTGCCGAATATCGCTCTCATCGTCTCCCACTCTCATCCATCAGGTCCGGCTCCCCATTCCCGGACCTCGGTGCGAACTCACCAGCGGTAGGTCAACTTGCCGATCGCTTTGCGCCCCTCGGCATACATGCAGCCCGACAGGCTGTAACACGCAGCGACATAGCGCGTGTCGGCAAGGTTGGTCACGTTGAGCGACAGCCGCCAATTGTCACGGGTGTAGGCGAGCAGCGCGTCGAGCACGGTCGAGGATCCCACCTTGAACGTGTTGGCATCGTCACCCCAGGTCGCGCCGACATAGCGGATGCCGCCGCCGAACTGCAGGCCTGCGAGCGGCCCGTTTTGAAGCGTGTAATCGCTCCACAGCGAGGCGCGGTTGAGCGGCACGGTGACGGGGGCCTTGCCGACATTCACCGGATCCTGCGTGACCATGGCGTCGACATAGGCATAGGCCGCGCGCAGGTTCCAGCCGTCCGCGAGCGACATCGTGCCTTCGAGTTCGATGCCGCGCGATTTCACCTGACCTGTCTGTTCGGCAAAGACGATCCCAGGCGCGTAGGTGACGACGTTGTCGCGCGTCAGGTCGAAAGCGGCGAAGGTGAACAGCGCATTCCATCCGATCGGCTGGTACTTGACTCCGACTTCGTACTGGACGCCCGTCTCGGGATTGAGCATCTGCCCGGCCGGTCCTGTCGCGAGCACCGGCAGAAACGACTCGGAATAGCTGAAATAAGGGGCGATGCCGTTGTCGAAATTGTACATGACGGCGGCGCGGCCGGTGAAGGCCGAAGCATCCTTCGAGACCGACGTGTTGGTGATACCGCTGTCGAGCTGCGTCGTCACGAAATCCTGGCGGCCGCCGAGCTGAAACGACAGCCGACCGAGCTTGATCTGATCCTGCGCGTAGAGGCCGACCTGCGACTGCTTGACGCCGGTGTTGTCGTACATGCCGCCGAGGGTCCAATCGTAGCTGTAGACCGGGTTGAAGACGTTGACCTCCGGCGACGACGTCGTGACGGCAAAGGCTGTGTCGCGAAATGCGGTGTTGCGATAGTCGATCCCGACCAGCGTGGTATGGCTGAGGATGCCGGTGGTGAACTTGCCCTGGAGCTGGTTGTCCACCGCGAAGGAATTGATGTAGGAGTTGCTGTAGCTGCCGAAACGCCCCAGCTGCCCCGCCGCCTCGTCAGTGTATCCCGTGCCGTAGAAGGTCTTTTCCTCGTTGTGCTGATAGGCGTAGCGCAGGTTCTGGCGGAACGTGATGTTGTCGGTGAAATTGTGCGAGAGCTGGTAGCCGGCGGTCGCAATCTCGGTGTTGAACGCGTTGAAGCTCGGCACTCCCGCGAAGAACGAGACCGGGATGGTGCGGCCGTTGTTCGGCCACACCGTGCCCGAAGCCGGCAGGAACTGAAGGCCCCACCCTGCCCGATCCCTCTGATAGTTGGCGAGGAGCGTGATCGTCGTGTCCTCGTTCGGCTTGAAGGTGACGGCGGGCGCGATGAAGACGCGGTTGTCCTTGGTGAAGTCGACTTGGGTCTCGCCGTCGCGGACCACACCGGTGAGGCGCCACAGCACGGTGCCTTCCTTGTTGGCAGGGCCGCCCATGTCGAACTGGCCCTGATAGCGATTGAAGCTGCCGCCCGAGATCGAGGCCTCGCCGAACTGCTGCGCGGTCGGCAGCTTGATCACATAGTTGAGGATGCCGCCCGTGCCGCTGCCGCCATACATCGCCGAGGACGGCCCCTTGAGGACCTCGATGCGCTCGGCCCCGTAGGGATCGAGGCCGTTGAAGTGCACGTAGTTGCTGGATGGAATCCGCAAGCCGTCGACGTAGAGGCCTGACATGGTCGTGTCGAAGCCGCGGATCTGGAGGGCGCCGAAGCGCGTGTCCGATCCGCCATTGACGTCGCCGCTGATGCCCGCGCTGTAGCGCAGCGCCTCGCCGATCGAGACCGCACCCTGATTCCTGACCTGATCGGTGGTGACGACGGATACTGATTGTGGGGTTTCGATCAGCGGCGTATCCGTCTTGGTGGCGGTGCCGCTCCGCGTGGCAACGAAACCGCGCACCGGGCCATTGGCGCGTTCGCCGGTACCGCCATTCGATGCCGATGCCGACTGGGTTGGCGCAGCCTGTTGCGCCGGAGCGCGACGATTGGCACGTGCGGTGCGTGTTGCCGACGACCGCCGGGACGAGGCAACCGCGGCCGGACGGCCGCGCTGCGCCGGCGCGTCGACGGTGACAGCGGGAATCTGAGTCTGCGCCTGCACGGAACTGAAGGGCACGGCGAAAGAGAATGTGCTGACCGCTCCGAGGAAAAGCACCTGAATCTGTCGAAGACGCGTATCGGAACGCGAAGGAAGTCGGAAGTCGGTCACGTCGCTCAAGGCCCCACGCACTGCCGGCTTTGCCGGTATCGTTTTTGATGCCCCGGCCTAACTCAGGCTGTTTCGGAGTGCGATAGGAACAGCGTTAGAATCTCTCCAGACGTGTGCGCAGCAAGTGCGGCGAATGCGCTCAGTCGCGATTCGGAATTTGGAATGTTTCCAGGCAGACAAGAAACGGCCTGTCGGGAATATCTCGAAACGGCGTCAGCGATGCCGCAGGCGCCGGTTGACGCGGCGCGCCAGATAGTCGCCCGCGCTCTGAACGAGCTGTACCAGCGCAATCAGCACGACGACGACGGCGAGCATCATCTCCGGCATGAAGCGCTGATAGCCGTAGCGAATGCCGAGATCACCTAAACCCCCGCCCCCGACGGCACCGACCATGGCGGAATAGCCGAGCAGGCTGACCACCGCGAGTGTCAGCGCCAGCAGCAGCCCCGGCAGCGCCTCGGGGATCAGCACCTTGAGCACGATCTGGATTGGCGAGGCGCCGAACGAGGACGCCGTCTCGATCAGGCCACCATCGACCTCGCGGATGGCGGCTTCGACGAGGCGTGCGATGAACGGTGTCGAGGCAATCGTCAGCGGCACGATCGCCGCGGTCGAGCCGATCGAGGTGCCGGCGACGAGGCGCGTGAACGGGATGATGGCGACGACCAGGATGATGAAGGGCGTGGAACGCGTCGCGTTGACGATGATGCCGAGCACGCCGTTGATGGCAGGCGCTGCAAACAGCTCCCCCTTGCGGCTGGTCGCGAGAAAGACGCCGAGCGGCAGCCCGAAGACGGTGCCGAGCAGCGCCGCGGTGCCGACCATGAACAGGGTTTCGCCCGTGGCCTGGACGATCAGGTTGATGAGTTCAGGCGACATGGCCGAGACGCTCCGCCGGGAATTGATATCGAGAAAGCCAGGCGAGCGTCCGCATCACCGCGTCCTCTCCGCCAAAAATGCCAACGGGAATGCCGAGAACGAGTGAGCCGACGTGCTGACCGCTGATCTCGTCGATGCGCGCCGAGAGCAGTGCAACGTCGAGGTCGAGCTCACGGGCAAGCCGCGCCACCAGTGTATCGCCGGCGCCGGCGCCGCGGACCTGGACTCGGATCACAGCCTGCCCGCCTGCGACCGGCTCCGGAACAATGCGGCTCGCCAGCGACACAGGCAGACTGTCGCCGATCACCTCCGCCAGGAAGGATTGCGTGATCGGGTGCCTGGGATGGGTGAAGATGTCGGCGACGTGGCCGCTCTCGACCACATGGCCGGCGTCGAGCACCACCACTTCCTTGGCGAGCTGACGCACCACCGACATTTCGTGCGTGATCAGCACGATCGTCACGCCCAGCTCGCGATTGATGCTCGCGAGCAGGTCGAGGATCGCGCGCGTGGTCTGCGGATCGAGCGCGGAGGTCGCCTCGTCCGACAGCAGCACACTCGGCCGCGTCGCCAGCGCCCGCGCGATGCCGACGCGCTGCTTCTGGCCGCCGGAGAGCTCCGCGGGATAGCGATCGTGCTTGTCGGCGATCCCAACCAGCGCCAGCAGCTCGGCGACACGGGCCTTGGTGTCGGCCTTGCCCCAGCCGGCGATTTCGAGCGGCAGCGCGATATTATCGGCCGCGGTGCGCGACGACAGCAGGTTGAAGTGCTGGAAGATCATGCCGATCGAGCGCTGCGCCAGCCGCAGCTCGCGCCCTGCAAGCGCCGAGATGTCTCTGTTATCGACGATGACGCGGCCCGTGGTCGGCTTCTCCAGCCCATTGATCAGCCGGACCAGGCTCGATTTGCCGGCGCCGGAGCGGCCGATCACGCCGGTGATGGAGCCGCGCGGAATCGCGAAGTCGATGTCTTGCAGCGCCCTAACCCCGGGCTTGCCGCGATAGGCCGGATAGGTTTTTGAGATGCCTGCGAACCGGACCATCGCGTCCGGCTCGGTCATGGCGGGTGAAATCGCTTCAGACGTCTGGATCGGCTGTCCGATCGCAAGCGATTGGTGGGCGTTCATGGCGGCGGCCTTCATGCACAATGGTCGCTTGCCCGCAAACCGGGTCGCATCGCGCGACGGAGATGGAACTGCGATGAGGGCTCAGAAAGCGCGCTGCATCGCAGCACGCACCATCGCCCTTTCAGACCCTTCTTGCAATCTCAGATATCGGCGGCAGTTGGTCAAAGTTTTCCCGATCGCTCTTTGGCGAAGAAAAATCATCTGCCGGGCTGTCGTCTGATCCGAGCACGGCGAATCCGGACCTGCGGCCCTGGCATCGACCTCACTTTGCATCCTACCGTGGCGCCAGCACGCATCCTCGACAGGCGGGGACCTTTGCGCCTATCTTTCGTCCCATGAGCCATGATCACGACCACCATCACCACGATCACGATCATTCCGAACTATCGGAAACCGAGCTGCGCGTGCGCGCTCTCGAGACGATCCTGACCGAAAAAGGTTACGTGGAGCCGGCCGCGCTCGATGCCATCATCGAGGCCTACGAGACCAAGATCGGCCCGCATAATGGCGCACGCGTCGTCGCCAAGGCCTGGACCGATCCGGCGTTCAAACAGGCGCTGCTGGAGGACGGCTCAAAAGCCATCGGCACGCTCGGGCATGTCAGCCGCGTCGGTGACCATCTCGTCGTGGTCGAGAACACGCCGCAGCGTCACAACATGGTCGTGTGCACGCTATGCTCCTGCTATCCCTGGGAAATGCTGGGATTGCCGCCGGTCTGGTACAAGGCCGCGCCCTACCGCTCCCGTGCGGTGAAGGACCCGCGCGGCGTGCTCGCCGATTTCGGCGTCACGTTGCCGAAGAAGATCGAAATCCGTGTCTGGGATTCTACTGCCGAGACGCGCTTCCTGGTGCTGCCGATGCGCCCCGAAGGCACGGAAGGCTGGAGCGAAGAGCAGCTCGCCGAGCTCGTCACCCGCGACTCCATGATCGGCACCGGCTTTCCCAAGACGCCGGGAGCGCCGTCGTGAACGGCGTGCACGACATGGGCGGCATGGACGGGTTCGGTAAGGTCGAGCCCGAGCCGAACGAGCCGATGTTCCACGCCGATTGGGAATCGCGTGTCCTCGCGATGGTGCGGGCGATGGGCGCGGCCGGTGCCTTCAACATCGACACCTCGCGGTACTATCGCGAGACGCTGCCGCCGGACGTCTATCTGTCGAGCTCCTACTACAAGAAGTGGTTTCTCGGGCTCGAGGAGATGCTAATCGAGAAGGGCTATCTCACCAGGGAGGAGGTCGCTGCCGGCCACGCGATGCAGCCCGCAAAGCCGCTCAAGCACGGCAAGTTCGATCTCGCCAATGTCGAGCGCGTGATAGTGCGCGGCAAGTTCGCCCGCCCTGCCCCGGCCCCGGCGAAATTTGCGATCGGCGATCGCGTGCGCGCCAAGAACATTCATCCGGCGACGCATACACGGCTGCCGCGCTATGTGCGCGGCCATGTCGGCGTCGTCGAGCTCAACCATGGCTGCCACGTGTTTCCTGACACGGCGGCGATGGAGCGCGGCGAAAATCCGCAATGGCTCTACACGGTCGTGTTCGAGGGCCGCGATCTCTGGGGGGCGGACGGCGATCCGAACTCGAAGGTCTCGATCGACGCGTTCGAGCCCTATCTGGATCCGGCGTGATGAGCCGTACGCTTGCGGCCGCCGCGACGGCGGCCATTCCGAGCATTCCCCGTGACGACGACGGCCCGGTGTTCCGCGCGCCCTGGGAGGCGCATGCGTTTGCGATGGCGCTCACCCTGCACGAACGCGGCGTGTTCACCTGGCCGGAATGGGCCGCCGCACTGGCCGACGAGATCAAGCGCGCACAGGCCGCTGGCGATCCCGATACGGGCGAGACCTATTACCTGCACTGGCTCGCCACGCTGGAAGGCCTCGTCGCACGCAAGGGCGTCGCCTCGACGGAGACGCTTCACCGCTACCGCAACGCCTGGGACCACGCCGCCGATCGCACGCCGCATGGCAAGCCGATCGAGCTGCGGCCGGAGGATTTTAAGGGGTAGTGCTTCGTGCGTGGCGCGGGCAGTGCATCCCCAAACACAGCTGTCATCAACCGCGAAGGCGGTGATGACAGTATTCCAGAGACGCTTGTGGGAACGGAGAAGCCGCGGCGTACTGGATTGCCCGCCTTCGCGGGGAATGACAGTGGTGCGGGAGCCGCTATTTGCGCCCCGCCGCAAACTCCCGCCACCCCTTCGCACGCAGGCTGCAGGCCGGGCACTCGCCGCAGCCGTAGCCCCACTCATGCTGCGCGCCGCGTTCACCGAGATAGCAGGTGTGGGACTGCTCGCGGATGAGATCGACGAGGCCGTCGCCGCCGAGATCGTGGGCCAGCTTCCATGTCGCGGCCTTGTCGATCCACATCAGCGGCGTATGCAGCTCGAAGGCTCTCGCCATGCCGAGCGAGAGCGCGGCCTGCATGGCGCGGATGGTCTCGTCGCGGCAATCGGGATAGCCGGAATAATCGGTCTCGCACATGCCGCCGACGATGTGGCTGATACCGCGCCGGTAGGCCAGCGCCGCGGCGAAGGTCAAGAACACCAGATTGCGCCCGGGTACGAAGGTGTTGGGCAGCCCGTCGGCGCCCATCGCGATCGCGACGTCCCGCGTCAACGCCGTCTCGGACACGGCCGCCAGCGTCGGGATCGACAGCGTGTGGCTGTCGCCGAGCCTTGTGGCCCAATCCGCGCGCAGGCCCTTGATGCCCTCGAGCAGGCGGTCGCGGCAGGCGAGCTCGATGGCATGGCGCTGGCCATAGTCGAACCCCAGAGTCTCCACGCGGGCGAAACGGCTGAGTGCCCAGGCGAGGCAGGTGGTGGAATCCTGGCCACCGGAAAACAGCACCAAGGCGGTCTGTGATGAAAATGCGCTACTCATGGTCCGCGCTTTAGCACCGCGCAGACCGCCCGCCAATCGGTGGAAATCAGCCTGTTCCGCCGCGCTCCGCTGGGAACGGGCGCCCGCTTTTGGCATAAGGTTTGGAGCCAGGAGACTGCCCCGCAATGACCCCTTCCCGCGACATCTCCCGCCTGATCGAGATCATGGCGGCGCTGCGCACGCCGGTGACCGGCTGCCCCTGGGACCTCGAGCAGGATTTCGCGACCATCGCGCCCTACACGATCGAGGAAGCCTATGAGGTGGTCGATGCCATCACACGGGGCGACCTCGACGATCTGCGCGAGGAGCTCGGCGACCTCCTATTGCAGGTCGTGTTCCACGCCCAGATGGCTGAGGAGCAGAACGCGTTCGCGTTTGGCGACGTCGTCGAAGCCATCACCCGCAAGATGATCCGCCGCCATCCTCATGTCTTCGCCGACAAGGACGGAAATCTCGCCTCCTCTCACGTCAAGGAAGTCTGGGACCGCATCAAGGCCGAGGAGAAAGCCGAGCGCGCCGCGCGCCGGCCGCCGGAGGACGCGCCGGCGCGCAAATCACTGCTGTCGGGCGTGAAGGCCGGCCAGCCCGCACTGACACGCGCCATGGAGCTTCAGCGCACGGCCTCCACCGTCGGCTTCGACTGGAACGATCCGCGCGCGGTCTTGCAAAAGATCCGCGAGGAAGCCGACGAGATCGAGGCCGCGCTCGACCGCAACGACAAGCAGGAATTAGCGGAGGAGACGGGCGACCTGATGTTCGCCCTCGTCAACCTCGCCCGCCATGTCGATGCCGATCCGGAAAGCGCCTTGCGGGCGACGAATGCAAAATTCGAGCGGCGCTTCGCCTATATCGAACGCGCGCTGGAGGCGCAGGGGCGCACGCTGGAGCAGGCCTCGCTCGCGGAAATGGATGCGCTATGGAACGAGGCGAAGGTCGACGAAAAGCCGGCGTCGGAGGGACGCAAAGAAGTTCGCCGTTAACCAAAATGTCGTCCTGGACAAGCGCGCCTCAAGCGCGCGCAGATCCGGGACGACAGCGTCTACGCTGAGAGATGCGGCACCGCATCGAACCTAGACACCACGATATCCCGCTTGGTCTCGTCGACCCGCACGGTCATGTCGAAGCGGCCGTCGTGCAGCTTCTTGGACAGCACCTCGGAATTGCGATGCAGCCAGGAGATGCCGGCGCCGTCGGCGGCGTCGATGGAGAGATCCAGCGTGGTGCGTTTGGCCGCGAGCCGTTGCTCGATCGCGGCGAGCAGTGCTTCCACCCCTTCGCCCGACACGGCGGAGACCAGCATCGCCGGATGGTCCTCCGGCCTGCGTGCGGCGATGTTCAAAAGCTCTTCGCGCTGTTCGGCATCGTAACGATCGATCTTGTTCCAGACTTCGATGATGCGGCCGGAATCATCAGGGTTGATGCCGAGCTGGCGCAGCACCGCGTCGACGTCGCTCTGCTGCGCTTCGGCATCCTCATGCGAGATGTCGCGGACATGCAGGATGACGTCCGCCTCCAACACCTCCTCCAGCGTGGCGCGGAAGGCGGCGACGAGCTGTGTCGGCAGATTGGAAATGAAGCCGACCGTGTCGGACAGCATCGCCTTGCCGCCGTGCGGCAGGTTCAGCGCCCGCAGGGTCGGGTCGAGCGTCGCGAACAGCATGTCGGCGGCCTGCACGTCGGCGCGCGTCAGGCGATTGAACAGCGTCGATTTGCCGGCATTGGTGTAGCCGACCAGCGCGACGACGCGATACGGGACGCGCTGGCGCCCGGCCCGGTGCAGGCGGCGCGTCGCCTGCACCTTCTTCAGTTCGCCCTCCAGCTTGGAGATGCGCTCCTGGATCAGGCGGCGGTCGGCTTCGATCTGCGTCTCGCCGGGACCGCCCATGAATCCGAAACCGCCGCGCTGGCGTTCGAGATGGGTCCATGAGCGCACCAGGCGCGAGCGCTGATAGTTGAGATGGGCGAGTTCGACCTGGAGCGAGCCTTCCCTGGTCTTGGCGCGGCGGCCGAAGATTTCCAGAATAAGCCCGGTGCGGTCGAGCACCTTGGCGTGCAGCTCCTTCTCGAGATTGCGCTGCTGGATCGGCGCCAGCGCGCAATCCATTACCACGAGCTCGACATCGAGGCTTTTGATCAGCCCCGCGATCTCCTCGACCTTGCCCTTGCCGATATAGGTCGCCGGCCTGATCTGGCTGATCGGCGCGATAATGGCGTCGGCAATGACGAGATCGATCGCGCGCGCGAGGCCCGCGGCTTCATCGAGCCGGGCCTCGGCGTTACGCAGGACTTGATTAGACAAGCCATGGTTTTCCGATTGCACGTCGGCACTGCCCGCGCGCACACGCAAGTAGGGGCCGATGACAAGCACCCGCCCCGTCTGCTTAGCCCCTGCCGGCCGCGGACGGTCGGCATCCCCGTCGAAATTTCGGGGTTCCAATCAGATCACTCTCAAGCCGGCTGATCCTCGCCGCCTTCGAACAACTGGATCGGCGCACCCGGCATGATGGTCGATATCGCATGCTTGTAGACAAGCTGCGAGTGACCGTCGCGCCGAAGCAGCAGACAGAAATTGTCGAACCAGGTCACGATGCCCTGGAGCTTCACTCCGTTGACCAGAAAGATCGTCAGTGGCGTCTTGGTTTTGCGAACGTGATTAAGGAAGGTGTCCTGCAGGTTTTGTGCGCGGTCTGCCGCCATTGTTTTTATCTCGCTTTGAGTTTCTTTTTATTGCGCCGGTTGCGGCCCTCTTTTGAAATTCGGAGCCTCTTCCGGTTGCCGTGCCTCATGAGATCCCCCTCGGAAGGAACAGCTGTGCAATTAGAGGACAGGTGGGCCTATTAGGCAAGCCGCTTCACGCGGCAGCCCCAGCCGTATTGCCCCGAAAAACTACGGAAATCGATGATTTTCCTCGCTTATCTTTGATCTCTGACCGCCACCTGGCCGCGCTAGCCGACACCAAGCGCCTTCAGCTTCCGGTGCAGCGCTGAACGTTCCATGCCAACAAACTCGGCCGTGCGAGAAATATTTCCCGAGAAACGGCTGATCTGTGCAATCAAATAGTCGCGCTCGAATACTTCGCGCGCCTCGCGCAGCGGCAGCCCCATGATGTGCTCGCCATTGTTGCTGGTCGGCATCGCCGGCACCATGGAGCCGACGTCCTGCGGCAACATGTCGGCCGTGATGATGACTTCGGGCCCGCCCGCAGCCAGAATCATGACTCTCTCAACATTGTTGCGGAGCTGGCGCACATTGCCCGGCCAGACGTGCGATTGCAGCACCGCCATCGCATCCTGCCCGATCTGACGCTTCGGCAGGCCGCTGCCGGCCGAGATCTGCTCCATGAAGTAATCGATCAATTCCGGAATGTCCTCGCGCCGCTCCGACAGCGCGGGCACCCGGATCGGCACCACCGAGAGCCGATGATAGAGGTCCTCGCGGAAATGACCGGCCGCGATCTCCTCTTCGAGATTGCGCGCGGTGGAGGAGATGATGCGGACGTCGACCTGCACCTTGGCGGTGCCGCCGACGCGCTGGAACGACTGCTCGACCAGCACGCGCAGAATCTTGTTCTGGGTCTCGCGCGGCATGTCGGCAATTTCGTCAATGAACAGCGTGCCGCCATGGGCTTCCTCGAGCGCACCGGCCTTGCGCGGCTGTTCGCCGTTGGACTGCTCGACGCCGAACAGCTCATGCTCCATCCGCTCGGGCGTGATAGCGGCTGCATTGATGACGACGAAGGGTCCGTCGGCGCGGCCCGAGGCCATGTGCAACGTGCGCGCCGTCAGCTCCTTGCCGGCGCCGGCGGGGCCGACGATCAGGATACGGCTGTTGGCCTTGGCCGCGCGCTCGATGGTCTGGCGCAGCTGGTTCATGCTCGGCGAGCGGCCGACGAGCTGGCTGGCGCTCGGCGCGAGCTGCTTCAGCTCCTTGACCTCGCGCTTGAGGCGCGAGTTCTCCAGCGCTCGGGTCGCGACCAGGATCAGCCGGTCGGCCTTGAACGGCTTCTCGATGAAGTCATAGGCGCCGCGCTTGATCGCTGCGACCGCGGTCTCGATGTTGCCGTGGCCGGAGATCATCACGACCGGCAGATCGGCGTTGTCCTTCTTGACCTGCTCCAGGAGCTGCAAGCCGTCGAGCTTGGAGCCCTGGAGCCAGATGTCGAGGAACACCAGATGCGGTCTGCGGTTGGCGATCTCGGCCAGGGCCGTATCGCTGTCGCGCGCAGTCCTTGTGACGAACCCCTCGTCTTCGAGTATGCCGGCAACGAGGTCCCGAATATCGGCCTCATCATCGACAATCAGAATTTCACTTGCCATGGGTCGCGCCTGCCTTGTCAGCTACCTGTTGAGGCTTCGATTTTCGTTGAATCATTGGTCTTTTCAGTCGGCTTTTTGGTTCCGGCGGCCGGCTCTTTCGTTTCCGGGTCCTTGATGGATTCCGTAACGGCTTGCTTGTTGTCCGGCTTGGTTGCTTCCTTGGCCGCGGCCGCCGGCTCGGCCGTCTCGGACTTCGCGGGTTGTCCGGAGATCGCAAAGCGCAACCGCATCCAGGCGCCGCGCTGGCCTTCGCGGAAGTCGGAAGCGTCCTTCAGCTCGATGCGTCCGCCGTGGTCTTCCAGCACGCGGCCGACGATCGCCAGCCCCAGGCCGGTGCCCTTGGCGCGCGTCGTGACGTAGGGCTCGAGCAACCGCGAGCGCGCGACCTTGGGCAGGCCGATGCCGTTGTCGATGACGTCGATCAGCACGTCCTCGCCCTCGCGCGACACCACGACGTCGATGCGGCCCTTTCCGTTTTCCTTGCCGAGCTCCTCCGGCGGGACCTGCTCGATCGCCTCGGTTGCGTTCTTGACGATGTTGGTGACCGCCTGGGAGATCAGTCGCCGGTCGAACTGGGCGCGCAGCGGATCCTCCTTGAACTCGGCCTCGATGTCGATCTCGGGATGGGCGACCTTCATCAGGAATACCGCCTGCCGCACGGTGTCGGCGACGTCCTCGCCTTCCATCACCGGCTTCGGCATCCGCGCGAAGCGGGAGAACTCGTCGACCATGCGCCTGATGTCGTCGACCTGGCGCACGATGGTGTCGGTGCACTGGTCGAAGACCTGCTTGTCCTTGTCCTCTGTGATGGTCTTGCCGAACTTGCGGCGGATGCGCTCGGCCGAGAGCTGGATCGGCGTCAGCGGGTTCTTGATCTCGTGGGCGATGCGGCGCGCCACGTCGCCCCAGGCCGAGGTGCGCTGCGCCGACACGAGCTCGGTGATGTCGTCGAGCGTGATGATGTAGCTGTCGCGCGGCTGGCTGGTCTTCTCGGCGCTGACGCGGACCGAGAGATTGCGCTCGGTGCCGTCGCGGGTGATCGTGATCTGGCCCTGCACCAGGCGCTGGGTCCCTTCCCGTGCCGTCTTCATCATTTCGTCGAGCTCGGGCAGCACGTCGGAGAGCGGGTGGCCGAGCGTCTCCGCTTCGGAGTGCCCGATCAGCTTCTCGGCGGAACGGTTGAGGATGCCGACGCTGCCGGAGGTGTCGACGCCGATGATGCCGGCGCTTGCCGATGACAGCACGGCCTCGATGAAGCGGCGGCGGCTGTCGATGAGGTCGCTGGCGTTGACGAGCTCGTCGCGCTGGCTGCGCAATTCCTGCGTCATCTTGTTGAAGGTCTCACCGAGCTGGGCAAGATCGCCTTCCGACTGGTGCACGGGCACCTGGACATGCAGATCGCCGGTCGAGACCGTGTGGGCTGCATTCATCAGCCGTCGGATTGGCGAGACCAGCGAGTTGGCGAAGTTGAGGCCGATCAGCACCGAGGCCATCAGGATGGTCAGCGCGATCACCGCAAACATCAGCGCAAACGCGACCTGGATACCGAGCCGTCGCGACTCGATCTGAGCGTATTCGGCGACGCTGACCTCGGTCTGCTTGAGCTGGTTGACGACGTTCGGATCGAGTGGCCGGGCGACGTAGAGGAACGTGTCGCTGAAGGCTCGCAGGCGGATCACCGCGGCGACGAAGCTCGCGTCCGGCAGCACCGCGATCTCAGGCTCGGACTCGTTGACGTTGCTGAGAAAGTCGGGCGCCGGCGGCGAATAGGCGAGCCGCATGCCGGTGTCGGCGGATTCCAGAATGTTGGTGTTCTTGTCGATGATCATCGCGCCCGGCAAATTGCGGGAGCCGGCGCTGGCGGTCAGCATCTCGCGGAACGAGCGGCGGTCCTGGTCGTAGAGCGGCCGGGCGTGCGCGATGTCGTTTGCCATGCCGAGAATGTCGCCGCGGATCAGCTGCGCATGGTCCTGCATGTAGGCCCGCGCGATCGTCAGCGAATTCTGGATCACCTCCTTGGTCGGCCCCGAGAATAGCCGGTCGAGGCCGCGCTCGATGGTGACGTTGGCGACCACGGCGACCAGCACCGCCGGCAGCACCGCCACGATCGAGAACAGGCTGACGATCTGGACATGGAGGCGCGCTGCCGCCCTGCCCCGCCGTCGCGCCAGGATCAGTTGCCAGAGTTCCCGGACGATGATCCCGACCAGGAGCAGGATCGTGGCCGCATTGATCAGATAGAACGAGCGGACCACCTCCGGCGTCGGCTCGATCTTGGTGAGGCCGGTCAGAACCAGGAACGTCAGGAGGGCCGACAGCAGCGCCAGGGCCACGGCGAAGGGTGCCAGCCAGCGCCGCAGCGACCAGCGCTTGGGCTCTTCGGCTGGGGCCGTGTCAAAGGATGCGGCCGAGGTATCTGCGCTGGTCATTCCGGCAATGGGTTGCTGAAAAACGGGTCCGCGGGCGCGCGGATACTGATGTATTCGTACCACATTGTTGCCGAATTGCGACAATTCCGCGGCGTCTCCGCCGCGACGGACGGCACATCCACAAGCAGATTCCGCTTGGACGGGAACGGATTCCCGCCGTCCCGGCTTGACGGGGATGGATAGATTTTTTCTCGCGACGATGGTCTCGGCCGTGCTTCTGCTGATCGTGGCCGCCGACCTCCTGGTCAACGGGCTCGGCCTTCAGCAGCCGCTGGTGAATGTCGCCAGCGTGACGCCGGCATCCAGCCGACTTGTCAGGTAGATGATGCAGCGCGTTGCGGCCGAATGACCAATTTGTACGTGCGAGCGGAACATTTCAGTCCGATGCGGACTTCTGCCCACCGCGTCAGCCACAACGGCCAGCGCGATCCGGACAGGCTCAGCTCTGCCTTGGTAGGGGGAGCTCAGCCACCGTCCGTCCAGCACGACTATGCGCCGCTGCGGTAGACCTGGATGTCCAGATCCCGGATCTTCTTGCGTAGCGTGTTGCGGTTGAGGCCGAGCAGGTCTGCGGCGCGGATCTGATTGCCGCGGGTGGCCGCGAGCGCGGCGGTGAGCAGCGGCACTTCGATCTCCTTCAGGATGCGGTGATAGAGACCCGGCGGCGGCACGCCGTTCGGGAAGCCCTGGAAGTGCGAGGAGAGATAGGCCTCCACCGCGCCGCCCAGATTGTCGACGCCCTGCTGGACCGCCGCACCCGGGCTGACCGAAGGCGGCGCGAGCTCGCCGTCGATGACCGAGGCCGTGATCACGTCCTGCGGATAGAGCGCGGCCAGGCGCCGGGCGAGGTTTTCGAGCTCGCGCACATTGCCCGGCCAGCGGTGCTGCTTCATCCGCTCCAGCGCCAGCGCGTCGAGCTTCTTCGGCGGCAATCCGTCCTTCTCAGCCAGCGTGAAGAAGTGCCGCACCAGATCCGGCAGGTCCTCGATACGCTCGCGAAGCGGCGGCAGCCGCAGCGGCACGACGTTGAGGCGGAAGAACAGGTCTTCGCGGAACAGGCCCTGCTGGATCAGGACGCGCAGATCCTTGTTGGAAGCCGCGACGATCCGCACGTCGGTCTTGATCGGGGTGCGGCCGCCGACGGTGGTGTATTCGCCCTGCTGGAGCACGCGCAACAGGCGGGTCTGCGCCTCCATCGGCATGTCGCCGATTTCGTCGAGGAACAGCGTGCCGCCCTCGGCCTGCTCGAACCGGCCCGAGGCGCGGGTGTTGGCGCCGGTGAAGGCGCCGCGCTCATGGCCGAACAGCTCGGATTCGATGAGGTCGCGCGGGATCGCCGCCATGTTGACGGCGACGAAGGGGCCGTTGCGCCGCTTGCCGTAATCGTGCAGCGCGCGTGCCACCAATTCCTTGCCAGTGCCGGACTCGCCCGTGATCATTACGGTGAGGTCGGTCTGCATCAGGCGCGCCAGCACGCGATAGATCTCCTGCATCGCCGGCGAGCGGCCGACCAGCGGGATCGCCTCCATTTCGGCGTCGTCGTCCGGCGTCGAGACCCGCTCCTTCGGTTCGGCGAGCGCGCGGCCGACGATGGCGATCAGCTCCTTCAGGTCGAAGGGCTTCGGCAGATATTCATAGGCGCCGCGCTCGGAGGCGCGGATCGCCGTCATGAACGTGTTCTGTGCGCTCATGACGATGACGGGCAGATTGGGCCGCATCTTCTTGATCCGCGGCAAGAGGTCGAAAGCGTTCTCGTCGGGCATCACCACGTCGGTGATGACGAGATCGCCCTCTCCCTGGCTGACCCAACGCCATAAGGTTGCGGCATTGCCGGTGAGCCGCACTTCGTAGCCGGCGCGGGACAGTGCCTGATTGAGAACGGTGCGGATGGCGGTATCGTCATCAGCTACGAGAATGCTACCTGCGGGCATCGTTAATCCTCATCTTGCCCCCTGTGATGCAGGCGACGGCTTCCCGGCAGAGTCGGCGCGACTGCTTTGATCGGCATGTTTCGCCGATGTGGAATACATCGGCATCAGCACGCGGAAGGTGGTCTTGCGCGGCTGAGATTCGCATTCGATGATGCCCCCGTGATCGCCGACGATCTTTGCGACCAGCGCGAGGCCCAGCCCCGAGCCGGTCTGCTTGGTGGTCACGAAGGGATCGAACAGGTTGGGCAGAAGGTCGTCTGGCACGCCTGGTCCGTTGTCTCTCACGCAGAATTCGAGCGGCAGGGATACCCGGGATTTTTGACCGGGGACTGACAGGCGCACGCCGGGGCGGAACGCGGTGGTGAGCTGGATCTCGGCGTCGGGCGCATCGATCAGGGCTTCGGCGGCGTTCTTGACGAGATTGAGGAACACCTGGATCAGCTGGTCCTGATTCGCCAGCACCGGCGGCAGCGAAGGATCGTAATCCTCGATGAAGCGGATGTTGCGGGCAAAGCCGGACTGCGCCAGCCGCTTCACGTGATCGAGCACAGAGTGAATATTCACGGGACCGCGCACGACGGGGCGCTCGTCGCCGAACACCTCCATGCGGTCGACCAGCGTCACAATGCGGTCGGCCTCGTCGCAGATCAGGCGCGTCAGCATGCGGTCCTCGGACGAGGCCTGCTGCTCCAGTAACTGCGCCGCGCCGCGGATTCCCGACAGCGGATTCTTGATCTCGTGCGCCAGCATCGCGGCGAGCGCGATCACCGAGCGCGCGGCGCTGCGATGGGTGAGCTGGCGGTCCATCTTGTCGGCGATGCTGCGCTCCTGGAGCATCACCACGATGTGGCCGGGCCGCTCGGTGAGCGGAGCCACATGCAGGTCGACCTGGCGGTCGCCGCCCATGCGCGGTGTGCCCAGATCAACCTTGTATTCGTTGACCGGCGAGTTCGACGAGCGCACCTGGTCGATCAGTGCCAGCAGCGGGCTGCCGAACGGCACCAGCTCCTTGAGCGATTGCCGCTTCAAGAACTGCGTCGAGATTTCGAAGAAGGCTTCGGTCGCGATGTTGGCGGCGACGATCTTGCCGTCCGGGCCGATCATCAGCACGGGATTGGGCAGCGCATCCAGGATCGCATCGCTGTCGGACGGCCGGCGATGTTCGGCGGCTGAGCTCATGCAGCGGCCCTCCATGCGAAGTCGTCGAAGGCGTCTTGCAGCGATTGGTGAACGCGGCGCGGATCCTCCGAGGTGAGTATCTTCTGGCGCCACGATTTCAGCGTCTCGGCCGGCGCGCCGCTGACCTCCGCCGCGACGTCGAGCGCCCAGCCCAGATGCTTGCGCGCATGCCTGAGGCCAATACGCAAGCCGTATAGTGCGCAAACACCTTCATAGAGCGTGCGGACATAATGCAGCTGCGTCTCGAGCGCCGGCGTTGCTTCCTCTGCCCCGCCCTTCAGTCGGCGGCCGATCTGGCCCGGCAGCCAGGGCCGGCCCTGCGCGCCGCGGCCAATCATCACGGCATCGGCGCCGGAGGCCTCTAACGCCGCGAGCGCCTTCTCATGGGACGTGATGTCCCCATTGACGACGAGCGGAATGGAGATGGCCTCGCGCACGGCGCGGATCGCATCCCAATCGGCCTCGCCCTTGTAAAACTGGCAGCGGGTGCGGCCATGCACGGTGACGAGCTTGACGCCTGATGCTTCCGCGCGCCGCGCCAGCTCCGGCGCGTTGCGGCTGCGGTCGTCCCAGCCGAGCCGCATCTTCAGTGTCACCGGCACCTTCACTGCGGCGATCGTCGCCTCGATCAGGCCGACGGCATGGTCGAGGTCGCGCATCAGGGCCGAGCCGGACTGGCCGCCGGTGACGTGGCGGGCCGGACAGCCCATGTTGATATCGATGATGTCGGCGCCTTCGGCCTCAGCGATCCGGGCGCCTTCGGCCATCCAATGCGGCTCGCAGCCGGCGAGCTGGACCACATGCGGACCGATTCCCGTAGCTTCGCAACGCAACCGCGACATCCGGTGGCCGTTGGCGAGCTCATCGCTGGCTGTCATTTCCGACACGACGAGACCCGCCCCAAGCTCCGCCGCCAGCCGGCGAACGGGCGAGTCAGTCACCCCCGACATCGGCGCCAGGAAGACCGGGGTGGCGACATCAATTTCGCCTATTTTCAACGGCTTAGAGCCGGATATTGCCGAGCCGGTCACAGGGGTCTCGTTGACTGGACAGGGCCTCATCGCGCCTGCCATGATCCATCTTGCGCACAATTCTTGTGCAGTCAAGCGTCATGCCTACAGTTTAGACAGTTTTGCAAATCTTTCAAGTGCAGTGCAGCAAAATGCTGTTGCCCACAAGGCGCGGAAACCCCTTTTTTTGCGGCCCTGCCGTGCTAGAGGCATGCCATCAAATCACCCCACTCCCCGACTCGTCATCACCAACTGAATATTTGAGTCCTATGGCGAAATCACAACGCACCGCGGCCGTCCTCGTCGCAGCCGGACGCGGCTTGCGCGCCGGCGCCGGCGGACCGAAGCAATATCGCGAGATCGGCGGTGTGCCCGTGATCCATCGCGCCTTGGAAGCCTTCAGCCGCCACCCCGAGGTGTTTGCGGTGCAGCCGGTGGTGAATCCCGACGACACCGCCATGTTCACGGCAGCGGTCGCAGGTCTCAAGCACGAGCCGCCGGCCAACGGCGGCGCCACCCGCCAAGCCTCGGTGCTCGCCGGCCTCGAAGCGCTCGCACGGCACAAGCCCGATATCGTCTTGATCCATGACGCCGCCCGCCCCTTCGTCTCGGAAGGCGTGATCTCCCGTGCGATCGAGGCGGCGAGCCGCACCGGCGCAGCGATCCCCGCCATTGCCGTCACCGACACGATCAAGCTCACCGGTGAGAACGGCCATGTCGAGGGCACGCCGGACCGCGCGCGGCTGCGAATCGCGCAGACGCCGCAATCCTTTCTTTTCGACGTCATCCTCGAGGCGCATCGTCGCGCGGCAAAGGACGGACGCTCGGATTTCACCGACGATGCCGCCATTGCCGAATGGGCAGGATTGACGGTTGCAACCTTTGAAGGCGATGTTGCCAATATGAAGCTCACCACTCCCGAGGATTTCGTGCGCGAGGAAGCGCGCCTGGCCGCCCAGCTCGGCGATATCAGGACCGGCACGGGCTATGACGTGCACGCCTTCGGCGACGGCGACCACGTCATGATCTGCGGCGTGCGCGTCCCTCACACCAAGGGTTTTCTGGCCCATTCCGACGGCGATGTCGGCCTGCATGCGCTGGTCGACGCCATTCTCGGTGCGCTCGCCGACGGTGACATCGGCTCGCACTTCCCGCCGAGCGACGCGAAGTGGAAGGGTGCTTCGTCCGACCAGTTCCTGAAATATGCCATCGAGCGCGTCGCGGCCCGCGGCGGCCGCGTCGCCAATCTCGAGGTGACGCTGATCTGCGAGCGGCCGAAGATCGGTCCCTTGCGCGACACCATGCGCGCGCGCATCGCCGAGATCTCCGGCGTCGACATCTCCCGCGTCGCGGTGAAGGCGACGACCAGCGAGCGGCTCGGCTTCACCGGCCGCGAGGAAGGCATCGCGGCCACCGCGAGCGCCACCATCCGCCTGCCCTGGAGCCTGTAGGACCATGGGCGGCAGCGACGCACGCGCCCTCTCCCGCTCGCTGCTCGATTTGTGCCGGATGCGCAAGCTGACGATCGCGACGGCCGAGTCCTGCACCGGCGGCCTCGTCGCCGGCGCGCTGACCGACATCCCCGGCTCCTCCGACGTGATCGACCGCGGCTTCGTCACCTATTCCAACGACGCCAAGCGCGCGATGCTCGGCGTCGAGGCGAGCACGCTCGCCAATTTCGGGGCGGTCAGCAAGGAGACCGCAACCGCCATGGCGATTGGCGCCCTGGAGCGCGCCGATGTCGATCTCGCGGTTGCCATTACCGGAATTGCCGGCCCCGGCGGCGCCACGCCCGGCAAGCCGGTCGGCCTCGTCCACTTCGCAGCGGCGGCGCGCGACGGCCGCATCATCCATCGCGAACACCGCTTCGGCGCGATCGGCCGCAGCGCCGTGCGCGCGCGCTCCGTAGTCGAGGCGCTGCGCATGCTGATGGACCTCGCCCGCGGCCCGCAAGTCCAGATCAAGCCGCGCCCCGCAGCCGCAAGCCGTCTGCGTCCCCGCGTCACCCGCTCGCCACGCCGACACGCGGTGAAGCGCAGGCCGCCGCGCTCGCCGCGGGGCTGAGGCGCTCTCAGGCCGCCGACAGCACCGCGCTCGCACGATCGAGCACGCGCTGTCTAACCGCATCGGCATCTGATGGATTGACCTTCGCGCTCACCGTCAATTCCACGACGGGTGCTGCGGGATCGGCAGCGATCACTTTTGACACATTGACCGAGGGCGCGGTCCTGTCGTCGATGCGGGGATCGTCGCGCAGCTCCTTCAGGATCTGGTCGGCCAACGCATTGACCGCGCCTGCCCTGACCGGAAACGCCACCTTGACGTCGCCCGTACCTGGATAGGCGCTGTGGTTGATGATGGCCGCGCCCCACACCTGCCCGTTCGGCAACAAGATCTGCGTGTTGTCGAGCGCGACCAGCTCGGTCATGAACAGCGACAACGACTTCACCTTCCCCGCCTTGCCGGCGACCTCGACGTCGTCGCCGATGTGAAAGGGACGAAACAGCAGCAGCATCACGCCAGCGGCGAGGTTGGAGAGCGTGCCTTGAAGCGCAAGGCCGATGGCGAGTGAAGTCGCGCCCAGCACGGCAACGAGGCTCGCGGTCTGGATGCCAAAGAGCTGGAGCAGGGCGATGCCGACCACCGCGAGCACGGCATAGCGAGCCACACTGGCGACGAACAAGGTCACCAGCGGATCGACGCGGTGCGTGACACTCAAGACGCGCGTGACGAAGCGCTGCATTGCGCCGGACAGATACCAGCCGACCGCGAACAGCAGGATCGCGTAAATCACGTTCAAGCCATACAGGACGAGCGATGCTTTCAACGTATCGAAATTGATGGTCATGGCAGCTCCAACCCGGACGAATCCGTGAAGAACTCGCGGCGGCGCGAAATGATCCCGGCGGATGTCAATGGGAACACCAACCTGGTAGCCCAGATTGCGCTGCTCTGGGCCACAATCCTTTGTGTTGCCCGTCGGGCAAGACACACAACCGCGGGGTCAACCCACATGCGTCAAAATATTCGCCTTTACAGAAATTCTGATTTGGCGCATTGTGTGGCCACCTCATCCCGGTCAGAGGGGCGTATCGCGATCGTCACGAAACGCGGGCTGGGCCGTGGTGGGCGCTGGCAGCACCGGCGCGAAGGGCATCGCAGGGCGGGCAACCGTGAGCGATCGCCGCGCGCAAACGACCGTTGCTATCAGCGTACGGCAAAACCGTGTCGTCCTGACGCCCGGGGCCTGTGCGTCAAGTCTTGCGGTGATGCGTGTCGTCCAACCGGGCGCGCGCATCAGCGATCCGCAAGGCGACGGGGGCAATAGTGCATCGCTCCCCGGGGAGAGCTCGGCATAAGCCGTCAAACCACTGCGCAGGGAAGGCCAGTTGTTTGGCTTCACCTGAATGCCGCTGTGCAGCTCTTCCTAGCGCAACTTCGCACAGTGGACCGCGGGTGCCCAGCCGGCATCCGGCCTTCCCTGCGCCCTCTGACTTCAAGAGGGTGTCGCGACGAAGCAAAGCTCGGACGAGAAAAGCCGCGAGAACGCGCAGGTGTGTCTGCGATTGAGATGCCAATTGGAAAAGCTACCTGGATGCTCATCCTCAGTCATTTCCCAGCGGCTTGTACACCGAAGCTCGGAGAGCGAAGGCGGAAGCGAAGCAAACCCAGACGTCTCCGCGGACGCAGCCTGGATTGCTTCGTCGCAAGAGCTCCTCGCAATGACGGTGGAAAGAGTGCGCCTACGTCGACGCCAGCTTCGGCCGGCCATAAATCGCGTCCGCGCGTTTTTCGAACGCAGAGGAGAAGCGCGCGAAGGCGGCATCGAACATCGAGCCCATCAGCATCGCGAGCATGCGGCTCTTGAATTCATAGGCGAGGAAGAAACCGACGTCGCAGACGCCCTCACCCTTGGGCTCGAACGTCCAGCGGTTTTCAAGATTTCTGAAAGGACCTTGCAAATATTCGACCAGGATTTTCAGATTGGCGCGGTCGAGTGTCACCCGGCTGGTGAAGGATTCCTTGACCAGCTTGAACGACACCGTCATGTCGGCGACCAGCACCTCGGTGCCGTCGGGCTTCGTCATGCGCTGACGCACCCTCAGCGCGCTGCACAAGGGCACGAATTCCGGGTATCGCTCGACGTCGGCGACCAGATCAAACATCTCGGATGCGCTGTGACTGACACGGCGCTTGCTCGAAAATTTGGGCATAGCGGTTCAGCGGGCGTTATCTGCCCGCGCGGCCTTCAATCTCGCAAAATCCTCGCCGGCATGATGGGACGAGCGGGTCAGCGGGCTCGCCGACACCATCAGGAAGCCCTTGGTGTAGGCGACCTTCTCGTAGGAGGCGAACTCGTCGGGCGGCACGAAGCGCATCACGGCGTGATGCTTACGGGTGGGTTGGAGATACTGGCCGATGGTCAGGAAATCGACCTCGGCAGAGCGCAGATCGTCCATTACCTGGAGCACCTCGTGGCGCTCCTCGCCAAGGCCGACCATGATGCCGGACTTGGTGAAGATGGTGGGATCGAGCTCCCTAACCCGCTGCAGCAACCGGATCGAGTGGAAATAGCGCGCGCCGGGCCGCACCGTGAGATAGCGCGACGGCACGGTCTCGAGATTGTGGTTGAACACGTCGGGCTTCGCCGCAACGACGACCTCGAGTGCCCCCTCCTTGCGCAGGAAGTCCGGCGTCAGGATCTCGATCGTGGTCGAAGGACACGCGGCGCGGATCGCACGAATGGTCTGGGCAAAATGCTCGGCGCCGCCGTCGGCGAGGTCGTCGCGGTCGACCGAAGTGATGACGACGTGCGCCAGCCCCAGCTTGGCCACGGCCTCGGCGACGTGCTGCGGTTCGGACGCATCGAGCGCGTTGGGCAGGCCGGTCTTGACGTTGCAGAAGGCGCAGGCACGGGTGCAGGTGTCACCCATGATCATGAAGGTCGCGTGCTTCTTGTCCCAACACTCGCCGATATTCGGGCAGCCCGCTTCCTCGCACACCGTGTGCAGGCCGTTGGCCCGCACGATGTTGCGGGTGTCGGCATAGCCGCGGGTATTGGGCGCGCGCACGCGAATCCAGTCCGGCTTCGGCGGCGAAGTGGAATCGGGCCGGTTCACCTTTTCAGGGTGGCGCGGGCGCTGCGGGTTCGTGATGGTATCGACAATAACGACCATGGGGTGTCCGGTCTGTTCAGGTCCTACCTAGTCGGTCCGGCTGAGCATCGCAACCCGGCTCGCCCCGCTTCAGCGAACATGGCAGATATGGGCAATATCCTGCTCTGTTCTCAGGCGATTCTCACCTCGAATGGCTCCAAGATCGAATGCCTCTCCGTTGCGGCTTGGCAAGCCGCTGAAGCGGACCTTTTTCGACCGCAGCGTCCACGAGGTCGCGCCCGACCTGATCGGCGCCACCATGCTGGTCGACGGCGTCGGTGGAATCATCGTCGAGGTCGAGGCCTATCATCATACCGACCCGGCCGCGCATTCCTATCGCGGGCCGACGCCTCGGAACCAGGTGATGTTTGGGCCGCCCGGCTACGCCTATGTCTACCGTTCCTACGGCATCCATTGGTGCGTGAACTTCGTCTGCGAGGAGGAAGGTTCGGCCAGCGCCGTGCTGATCCGCGCGCTGGAGCCGACCCATGGCTTAGCCGCGATGCGACGCCGCCGCCATCTCCAGGATTTGCACGCGCTGTGCTCGGGCCCGGGCAAGCTGACCGAAGCGCTCGGCATCACGATCGCGCACAACGCGCTGCCGCTGGACCGGCCGCCGATCGCCCTGCACGCGCGGACGGAGGATGTCGAGGTCGCTGCCGGGATTCGGATCGGCATCACCAAGGCGGTCGAGCTGCCCTGGCGCTATGGCATCAAGGGCTCGAAATTTTTGAGCAAGCCGTTTCCGAAGTAACGATCATTCCGGGATGGTCCGAAGGACCAGACCCGGAATCTCGAGATTCCGGGTTCGGCCCTTCGAGCCGCCCCGGAATGAGGACCAGATTAAGACGCCTGCTTGAGCCGCTCCAGCGCCTCCAGCAGCTTGGCCTTGCGGGCCAGCGCCGCCTCGCGCTTTTCGCGCTCCTCCTCGACGACCTCCTCGGCCGCGTTGGCGACGAACTTCTCGTTGGCCAGCTTGGACTCGGCGCGCTTGATGTCGGCGTCGGCCTTGCCGATCTCCTTGTCGAGACGCGTGCGCTCGGCGCCGACGTCGATTACGCCCTTCAGCGGCAGCGCGGCCACCTCGCCGCGCACAAGCAGTTGAACGGCGCCGTCAGGTGCGCGGTCGGCGAAAGAGATGTCGGAGAGCCGCGCCATGCGCTTGATGACGTCGGTCCAGCGCGGCGCGCGCTCTTTCGTCTCTGCCGAAACGCCCACGAGCACCAGCGCCGTCAGCGTCGCCGGCGGGATATTCATCTCGGCACGCACCGAACGGATCTGGGTGACAAGATCAATCACCCAGCCGATCTCGGCCTCGGCCGCGGGATCGCTGAAGTCGGCATGGTCGAAGATCGGCAGCACCCAGGCCGGCGAGACGAGCGGATCGGTCGGTCCCGTCGTCGCGGCGAGCATCGCAAGCTGCTCCGGCGTCGGCTCAACCGGCTTGAGCGGCCACGGCGCCAATGCGAGCAGGCCATCGCGCTTCGCCGTCACCTCCCACAGCTCTTCGGTGATGAAGGGCATGAAGGGGTGCAGCAGCTTGAGGATCTCGTCGCGCGCCCAGGCCACCATGGCGCGGGTTTCGTCCTTGGCGGGACTGTCGGGACCGAGCAGCACGGGCTTGGCGAGCTCGACATACCAGTCGCAATAGACGTTCCAGACGAAGCGGTAGATGCTGCCGGCGGCATCGTTGAAGCGATAGGCTCCGATGGCCTCGGTCACTTCGCGCGTGGTGTGCGCGCTCTCGTGCGCGATCCAGCGGTTCAGCGTCTGCTTCGCCTTCGCCGGCTCGAAGCCGTCGGGAACGGCACAGTGATTCATCTCCGCGAAGCGACAAGCATTCCAGAGCTTGGTCGCGAAATTGCGGTAGCCCTCGACGCGGCTGGTGGCGAGCTTGATGTCGCGGCCCTGCGCCGCCATCGCGGCCAGCGTGAAGCGGAGCGCGTCCGCGCCATATTCGTCGATCAGATGGAGAGGATCGATGACGTTGCCCTTCGACTTCGACATCTTGGCGCCCTTCTCGTCGCGGACGAGGGCGTGGATGTAGACGGTCGAGAACGGCACCTCCTTCATGAAGTGCAGGCCCATCATCATCATGCGGGCGACCCAGAAGAAGATGATGTCGAAGCCGGTCACCAGCGCATTGGTCGGATAATAGCGCTGCACCTCGGGCGTGTCGTCGGGCCAGCCGAGCGTCGAGAACGGCCACAGCGCCGACGAAAACCAAGTGTCGAGCACGTCCTCGTCGCGCGTGATGAAGCCTTCGCGCTTGTTGCGATCGAGCGCCATCTCACGCCCCTGCTCGGCCGTGATGACCTCCTGCTCGACGTAATAGCCGAGCGCGTGGCTGACGGCCTCCTCCTCGGTCTCGGCGACGAACACCTTCCCATCCGGACCGTACCAGGCCGGGATCTGGTGGCCCCACCAGAGCTGGCGCGAGATGCACCAGGGCTGGATGTTCTCCATCCACTCGAAATAGGTCTTTTCCCAGTTTTTCGGCACGAACGTCGTTTCGCCCGAACGCACCGCCGCGATCGCGGGCTTCGCCAGCGTCTTGGCATCGACATACCATTGATCGGTCAGATACGGCTCGATCACGCTGTTCGAACGATCGCCATGCGGCACCATGTGGGTGTGCGGCTCGATCCGCTCGACGAAGCCGAACGATTCCAATCGCTCGACGATGCGCTTGCGTGCGACAAAGCGGTCGACCTTGTGGAATTCCTCGGCGAACTGCCCGGCGCCTTCCGGCAAGTCACGCAGATAATCCTCGTTGTCGAGGAGATCGAGAGAACCCTCCCTGTCGAGGACGCTGATCCGGCGCAGGCCGCGGCGATTACCGACCTCGAAATCGTTGAAGTCGTGCGCCGGCGTCACCTTCACCGCGCCCGAGCCCTTGTCCGGATCCGAATAGTCGTCGGCGACGATCTGGATCTTGCGACCGACCAACGGCAGGATGACGTTCTTGCCGATAAGCTTCTGATAACGCTCGTCATCGGGATGCACGGCCACGCCGGTGTCGCCGAGCATGGTCTCGGGGCGCGTGGTGGCGACGACGATGAAGCTCGAGGGATCCTCGGGGCTGAAGGTCTTGCCCTCGATCGGGTAGCGCAGATACCAGAGGCTGCCCTTGACCTCGACCTGCTGCACTTCGAGGTCGGAGATTGCGGTCAAGAGCTTGGTGTCCCAGTTCACCAGCCGCTTGTCCTTGTAGATCAGCCCCTCGCGGTGCAGCTCGACAAACACCTTGACGACGGCCTTCGACAGGCCCTCGTCCATGGTGAAGCGCTCGCGCGACCAGTCGCAAGACGCGCCGAGTCGCTTGAGCTGATTGATGATGGTGTCGCCGCTCTCGGCCTTCCACTGCCAGACCCGCTCCAGAAACTTCTCGCGGCCCATCTCGCGGCGGCCGGGCTCTTGACGCTCCATCAGCTGGCGCTCGACCACCATCTGGGTCGCGATTCCGGCATGGTCGGTGCCGGGCTGCCACAGCACGTCGCGGCCGCGCATGCGCTCGAACCGGCACAGGATGTCCTGAAGCGTATTGTTGAGGGCGTGGCCCATGTGCAGCGAGCCCGTCACGTTCGGCGGCGGGATCACGATGGTGAACGGCACCGCGTCGCGGCGGTCGGGGCGGCCGGCCTTGAAGGCAAGGCTGTCCTCCCACACCACGGACATGCGGGTTTCGATATCGGCGGGCTGGTAATTTTTCTCGATCATGGGGCTGTTAGAAAGCCGCGCGCGCGGTTCAAGTCAACGGGAAGCTCGACGACAGGCGTTTTCGGCCCGGGCCGCAGGCCGAATATGACGCCGGAGCAGGGCTTTATCTTGGCCGCACGGCCCTCCTCAGCGGCCGCCGCGCGAGACTCGCTCGATTTCGGCCTTCACGATGCGTTCAACCAGGCCCGGCAGATTGTCATCGAGCCAGGACTTCAGCATCGGACGCAACATCTCCTTGACCAGATCCTCCAGCGTCCGCGCATTGCTGCTCAGAACCGTGTGGGCCAGCGAGTTGAAGGCAGATTCGACCGCGGAGACCGTCGATTGCGCCAGGATCGGCTGTTGCGGCGGCACCGGCGGCGCATCGTAGTCCACCGGCGTGTAGGACGGCGGCGACGGGGGGCGCGGCTGCGGCGATTCCGTGAATTCGAGATCGTCGCGCGGCTCGACCTTGTGGAAGGTGGGTGGCGGCGGAGGCGGTGTCGGGTCCATCGCCATCTCGTCGGTCAACTCGAGCACGTCGGGCTCCGGCTCCGGCTCGGGAGCGCGGACCTCCGGCGCAGGCGTGGCTGCGTCGAGCCCGGCCAGCAGCGCGTCGATGTCGTCTTGGCTATTGGATGCGTCCGCCGCAGCTGCGGACGGCGGCGGCGCCGGCTTTGCAGCCTGCGGCGGTGCGGGCTTCTCGGCGGCGGGTTTGGGCGGAGCGACCTTGGATGGCGGAATGTCGTTCATCGCCTGCGGCTTTGGCGCGGCGGGCGCCGCAGCCTTCTCGGGTTTTGCGGCTTCTGTCGGCGGAGGCTTGGCCTCATCGTCGGCGATGATGCGCCGGATCGAGGCCAGAATCTCCTCCATCGAGGGTTCTGTAACCTTTGCAGGCTGCGTCATCTCCGACTCCACATCATCAACGCCCTCGCATGCGTTGTTTTACACCAAGCACGGCAGGATTGGCCGGTTCCGGACCGGCGGCCCGACGATTTTCGTCGCAGCAGCCCGACTTGTCCCCAGATCACGGCTCAACGTGCGGCGGTGCGCCCCTGCCCCCGGCACTCAAGCTTTACGCACACGGCATCGATACGGGCGAATCGACCCGCATCTTCTTGGCAAGGCTATGTCAGGGATTTTGATGATTGCAAGCAAAGCGCCAGTCGGCCTCGGCACTTCGCGAGACCGACCGGATCACTACGGACATCAGCGTCCGTCAGGCGTGCGTACACCGGCCCAGCTGTCGCGGACCTGCTGGTAATGCACGGAGGGATCGTAGACCGTGGTCGCGAGGCCGAGCACCTGCGGCGACAGGCGGCCAACAGCCGCGAGAACGTTATAGGATGCAACCACGCGGTCATGCTGCGCGGTGACCAGCGCGACGCGCGCGTTGACCAAGGCCTGCTGCGCGTTGAGGACGTCGAGCGTGGTGCGCTGACCCGCCTTGGCTTCTTCGCGCACGCCATTCAGCGCGATCTCGGATGCCGCAACTTGCGCCTGCGCAGACTGCACCTGCGCCTTACCGGCCTGCAACGACCCCCACCACTGAACCACGGTCGCACGAATCTGGTCGCGCGTGGTTTCGAGATTGAGACGCTGCTGCGCCAGGTTTTCCTTGGATTGACGGATCAGCGCATATTGATTGCCGCCATCATAGAGCTGCCACGAGGCCTGTGCGACCGCGGCTGCGCTAAACGACCTGTATTGAATCAGCGACTGTTCATTGGCCTGCGTTGCGCTGGCCTGCAACGTGACCGTGGGCAGCAGCGCGCCTTCGGCGACCTTGACCTGCAGATAGTTGACGTCGATGCCGAACATTGCGGCCGTGACGTTGGGATGCTCGACCAAGCTGAGCTCGACGGCCGACGCGAGCGTCGCAGGCAGGAACCGGTCGACCGGAGAGCCCGGCGCGAGGTTTGTCGGCTCGTTGCCGATGATGCGACGGAAATTCGCGCGCGTCGTGGTGAGATTGGCTTCGGCGGTAAGCGCCTGCGTCCTGCCGGCAGCGAGTTGCGCTTCCGATTGGGCGACGTCGGTACGCGTCACTTCGCCGACATTGAAGCGGTCACGGGTCTGCTTCAGCGTCTGCTCGAGCACGCGCACGTTGCTGCGTTGGACTTCCAGCGTGGCGGCATCGCGCAGATAGTCCATGTAGGTCGTTGCAGCCTGAAGCAGCACGCTTTGATCGAGGCTGCGCAGCGCTTCGCGAGCACCGGACACCTGGCTCTCTGCCGCGCGCGTCCTGTTGGCCGTCTGGTTGCCGTTGTAGAGCGTCTGCGAAACCGTCAGGCCCGCGCTGCGGGGAACGGTGGTGCCATTGATTGGGGCGCTGCCCGGCGCGGTCAGCGTGTCCTGATATTGATAACCGGCGCTCGCCGTCAGCGCGACTCTGGGGCGATATCCCGACAATGCCTGAGGCACGTTCTCGTCGGTCGAGCGCACCTGGGCACGCTGTGCGTTGAGCTGCGGATTGTTCTGATAGGCGCGCACCAGCGCGGACTCGATCGTGTCCGCCAAGGCAGGCGTCGGCCCGGCTAGCGACAGCAGCAGGACCGAAACCGCAGCTCCGGTGAAGAGCTTCACCCCATGCATCCCTGAAATTCCGTTCATTCTAACGCCCGGCTCGTGCCCGCGAGCTGGGTACCGTCTACCGAGTGGAGTCGTTGCCCCGCCGCAACATAGGACGGGGATTGTCGCGGCGGAACCACCTCAGGGTAGTTCTCGGTGGAAACTCTTCACGTGCAGCATCCCGGCCACACTTCTGATTCAGAACGGGATTTTTCGGCTCCGGGCCTCAGAAAACGAAGGCGGCGGCCCGTTCCAACCCGGGAAGGACCGGGGCGGCGGCGTCGAACAACGCCCGATGGCCGAATTCACCATGAGTCTTTGTCACGATCATGGCCCGCGGCGGCCTGGATTCGGCCGACACTCCCACGAGGCGCCCGCCTTCCTTCAGCTGCCCGAGCAGCCCCTCCAGGGTTATCTCGGCAGCGCCATTGAGGACGATCACGTCATAAGGAGCGGTGGACGGATCACCCTCGCTGCAGGAGGCGACTTTGCAGGTAACGTTGGCGAGCCCAAGGGCAGCGAAGGCGTCCTTGGCCTTCGCCGCCAGGCCCGGATCACATTCCGTCGCCGTGACCTGGCGCGCGAGCTTGGCGGCAAGCGCGGCCAGATAGCCCGTCGCGCAGCCGACGATCAGCACATTGTCTCCTTGGCCGATTTCGGCGGCCTGGAGCAGCTTGCCGGTCAGTTGCGGCTTGATCAGGAACCGCTTGGCGCCGCCCTCGCTCACATCGAGGTCGAGGTCGAGATAAGCCAACGCCTGCCTGCTGGCCGGCACGAAGGCCTCGCGCGGAACCGTAAGCATGGCATCGAGAATACGACGGTCGGTAACGTCATTGGTGCGCACCTGGCCATCGACCATTTTTTGGCGCGCAGTCGAGAAACCGGACATTTGCGGACCCTGGAATGCGGACGATGCCGCGGAGATGAATTGGCGGCATCTTTGAAACATGCCCGCCGAAAACGCAACATGGCCGTTGGCCGCGAGGAGCCCCATGGGCTTGCGCAGCTCACCGCATCAGGATCAGGGTGCGGGACGCATCATTCGATCGCCACCGCGAGGCGGCCAATCAGAGCGGCGACCTCGTCCAGCCGTGCCGAATCGGGTGCCTCGACCGCACGCGCAAGACAAGCGATGCATTCGTCGTCGCTGAGTTCGGGAATGTCGGCCGGCAGGATCGAGGGTCCCCTTTGAGAACGGTCGATCTGGATGTCTGGCATGGGAATCAGCTCCGTAAGGATCCGGCACGGGGCAAGCTCGATTTGAATTGAGTCGATTTGGCGCCGTCCTCATGGCGCCAAGGCGCTATTGCACACGTCTGGTTGAGTTTGATTGCGCGCCAGGATCGTGGAAGCAGTTCAGATATTGCCGCAACGAAATCGCGCGGCACATGACGGCGCTATCGCAACTCATTGAACCGGCGATAAAATTTGGCTCCCCGGGCTGGATTCGAACCAGCGACCATCCGATTAACAGTCGGATGCTCTACCGCTGAGCTACCGAGGAAAAGGCGAACCAGTCGTTCGCGCGCGGCTGCGTATAACAAAGCCAGTTGCGCTTGCAAAGGACGAATTCGTCGTCCTTCGCAATGCGTTCGCAATAATGGCAGGCGGCGAACTTAGGTTTCTCGTCCCCTCTGACTGGGATGAGGTGGCCGGACAATGCGCTAAGTCAGAATTTCTGTAGAGGCGAAGCTCCGATGGAGCAAAACGTAGTCCGAGACGTTCCGTCATTGGGATCGACGCGTGCGGACCGACGTTGGCTTTTCGATCACTCAACAGCCTGTCCGCAGCATATTCACAAGCGCGGATTCAACAGATTTGCGTGGCGCGCACGCCACTTGCTGCGCACAAATCCACAGAGACGACTACCCGCCGGCCTGGTCGAACACGCCGCGGCACGCTTCGCTCAGGCTGGCCCGGTGACGTCGCAGGCACGCGGTGATGGCACGGACGTTGGGGATTTCGCCGGCGCAGAGACGGTAGACGTCGGGCGTGCAGGCCCGGCGCTGCTCCGGCGTTCCCTGCGCATGGGCGGCGGAGGCAAACATCGTCAGGAAAAGCCCGACCGTCGAGGCGCGGCGCGCCCGGCTCTTCACAATTGCAAACCGCAAGAACCTCACCTTCATGACCGCTCTCCCGTTCTGCTCTGCCCGCCCGGCGGCGTTGGCCGGGGTCGCGACAACGTTTGCGAGAAATAAAGCCGGGGCGATGTGACTTCTTTCACACTGCGGGCAAGGCTCAGGAACCTAAGTTCCAAGGGGATTTTCAGGACTCGCTAACCAATCGGGACCCGAGCGCCGGATCGTTAAAATGCGAACGACCGGGTCAATCGGGAAACAAGCCGGCTTTGCGATATTGGGCCGTCTGCTTTCCGGAGGGTGCGATGAGCGAAGCCGAATTCAACTTGCTGCTGGATGCCGTCGGGGGCGCCATGATTCACGAAGATTGCACGCCCGCGCCGAAGGAGGAATTCGTGCCCCGTTCGTGGTCGTGCGTCGCAACGCCCAGGGCCGCCAATGATAATGAGGGCGCCTGGCCTCTCCTCCCCTTTCCGGACGGCTGGTACGCAGCCTGCTGACTACCTTCATCGTAAACGGAAGCGTCCCGCCCTTGCGGGATTTTTGAACGATGCTGTTAAGCATCGCGCGCCCCACGAATGAGTCGAGCTCCCTCCAGCTCGGATTTCGGGATAGATCGGACGATGCCACCCACGATCTTTCCAGCGCTCGATTGATAGGCGTGGTTTTGCGGGACAGGCACGCTCCTTGCCTATTGGACCTGCCCAAGCATGGAGGCGTGCACTGATGGGACAGCGAGCTCGTATTTCAAAGCGTCCGAAGTCCAATTTGACACATGCTGCCCGCGACAAGCTGCTCGCGTTGTTAGACGCAATCGAGGAACTTGAAGATCTCAGAGAGAAAGTCCGGCTCGCCGAAGCCGCCCGCGTGCTGCACTAGGATTAGGTGGAGAATCCATTCTCTTCGGGGGCGCTTCGGCGCGTCCTAGACTAGCCCGGGGGTCACCGCGACTGACCGACACGCCTCTCGTCGCAGAGCCGTTTCGAACAGCAATCTCGGCCCAGAGACATCAGCGGGCCGCCGTACTGTCGCGAACTCGGTGGGACCGGTCTTGCTGTGCGCCGCTACCTAGAATTTGCAATCCGCTGGCCGGCCGGATCAGCGGAACTGAGACCGAATGAAGTCTACAAGCAGTTTCCGTAGCTTGTAATGGAGGCCACGACCAGAATTGAACTGGTGTACACGGTTTTGCAGACCGTTGCGTAACCACTCCGCCACGTGGCCCCGTAAGGCCGGAGCAATATAGGGGATGAAGGGTTTAGGCAACCCCGATGGGCCAGCTGTCCCTTTACCCATCGGTCGGTTGGTAGATGCAGGCGAGAACGCGCAGCACGATGTAGGCTTGGGTCAGGCTCGTTTGCGACGCCGGAAGTCGCGGCGGCCCTTCGGGGCAGGTTTGGGCGCCAGTTCCGGCATCTCGGCCTGGACCTCGCGGTAGCGTGTCAACAGTCGTTCAAAACTGGCGTGCAGGGTGTCGGCGATATCGGGACGCCGCTCGACGGCCGCGAGGATCGTCGCCGCGGCCTCGATGGTCGAAAGACCGTCGCGGCGTGGCTCCTTGCGCAGGCGGCCGTAGCGCGAGGGGTGCGCCGGGTTCAGGATCACGCGCTGGCATTTCAGCATCCAGGGATTGCGCCACCACAGCGCCTTGGCCTGGCTCCAGGTGCCGTCGAGCAGCACGACGCCTTCGAGCTTGCCGAGGATCGCGCGCTGGTTGTCCGCGATCTCACCCTTGCGGTTGAGCGCGACGATCTCGCCCTCGGCCTCGAGATCGGCGGCGCGAGCCGAGCCGAGATAGAGCACGGCCCACCGCGCGGCATTCTCGACCGGCCGGCCCAGCGCCTTGGACAGGCTCGGCCAGGACAGGCCAACGCGCAGCGTGGCATCTACGAAATGCTTAGCGAGCAGCCGCGCGGTGCCGAGCGCCCTGTCCTGTTCCTGCGGATGCTGGAGGATCAGGAGCGACAGCCGATTTTCAATGGGCGTGACGGTGTCGCAGATGCACAGCGGCATCGGCTTCTGGCAGTGCGGGCATTCGGGGATCGGCTCGGTCGGCGCGGCAGCGGTGTCGGGCTGGTTGGACATGGCGCCGCTATACGCTCCAAGCGACGCTTCAACAACCTATTCCGCCGGCGCGGGCAGCGGGCGCGGCGCGGTTCGCCGTCTCAGACGGTCGATCAGGAGGTAGATCACTGGCGTCGTGTAGAGCGTCAGGATCTGCGAGACGAACAGACCGCCGATGATGGTGATGCCGAGCGGTCGGCGCAGCTCCGTGCCGGGGCCGGTCGCGACCACCAGCGGAATGCCGGCGAACAGCGCCGCCATTGTCGTCATCAGGATCGGGCGGAAGCGCGCCTGGCAGGCCTCGAAGATCGCCTCCGCCGACGACAATCCGCGCTGGCGCTCGGCATCGAGAGCGAAGTCGACCATCATGATGCCGTTCTTCTTCACGATGCCGATCAGCAGGATGATGCCGACGAAGGCGATCACGGTCAGCGGCGTATTGGTCAGTTGAAGCGCAAGCAGCGCGCCGAGGCCGGCTGACGGTAGCGTGGAGATGATCGTGAGCGGGTGGGCAAGGCTCTCATAGAGCACGCCGAGCACGATATACATCGCGACTAGCGCACCGAGGATCAGGAGCGGCTGACGCCCGCTGGTCTTGGCGAAATCGCCGGCATTGCCGTCAAAGCTGCCACGGATGCCCTCGGGCATGTGCAATTCCTCGACCGCACGCTGGATATTTTGCGTCGCGGCCTGGAGCGGCACGTCCGGCAAGAGGTTGAACGAGACTGTCGTCGAGGGGAACGACTGCGAGTGATAAACCGCGAGCGCGGCAAGTCCGCGCGTTGCGTGCACCACGGCCGACAATGGGACCTGAGCGTCGCCGGCGCCGGCGACATAGATGCGATCGAGATTGGAGGGATCGACCTGGAATTTCGGGTCGATCTCCAGCACGGTCATGTACTGGTTGCGCTGGGTGTAGATGATTCCGATCTGCCGCTGCGCGAAAGCGTTGTTCAACGCATTGTCGATGTCCTGGACCCTGACGCCCAGCGCCGAGGCCTTCTGGCGATCGATGCTGAGCGTAAGCTGGAGCCCACCGGGATCGCGGTCGCTGGAGATATCGGTGATGCCCTCGATGCTTTCCATCCGCTTGGCCACGATCGGCGCCCATTTCTGCAGCAGGCCGAGATCGGTGCTGGTCAGCGTGTACTGGTAGTCGGAATCGCTTTGCCGCCCGCCGGCGCGCACGTCCTGGGCGGCGAACATGAACAGGCGGATGCCGGGCACGGGATACAATGCGCGCCTGAGACGGTCGATGACGACCTGCGTCGAGACGTGCTCGCGCTCCTCCGGCGGCTTCAGGCTGATGAACATGGTGCCGCGGTTCGAGGTCGCCGCCCCCGGGCCGCCGCCGCTACCGACGGTCGAGCCGATGCCGGCGACGGCCGGATCCTGCATCACGATGTCGGCGAGCCGCTGCTGGAGGCCGAGCATGGACTGGAACGAGATGTCGGCCGAAGCGCGGGTCGCGCCGATGATGAAACCGGAATCATCGGTCGGGAAATAGCCCTTGGGCACCTTGATGTAGAGCGTCACCGTGAGGCCGATGGTGGCGAAGAATACGAGCAGCGTCAGCAGCGGAAATTCCAGTACGGTGCGCAGAGTGCGGGTGTAGAAGGCGACGATGCGCGACAGCGAGCCCTCGATCAGGCGGTCGAACAACGTCGCGGTGCCGGACGTGGTCTGCCGGATGTAATGGGCGCAGATCATTGGCGTGACCGTGAGCGACACCAGCGTCGAGACCAGGATCGCGAAGGTCAGCGTCAGCGAGAATTCGCGCAGGAGACGGCCGACGATGCCGTCCATGAAGATCAACGGCGTGAACGCTGCGATCAGTGACAGGCTGATCGAGACCACGGTAAATCCGATCTGCTTCGCACCCTCCTGCGCCGCCCGAAACGGCCGCATGCCGTGCTCCAGATTGCGGAACATGTTCTCGATCATGACGATAGCGTCGTCGACCACGAAGCCGACGGAGATCGCCAGCGCCATCAGCGAGAGATTGTCGATCGAGAAGCCCGCGACCCACATGCCGGCGCAGGTGCCGGCCAGCGCCAGCGGCACCGAGATGCCCGCTGCGATCGTCGGCGTCAGCCGCCGCAGGAACACGAACACCACGACCATGACGAGGAGCGCGGTTGCCAGCAAGGTCCATTGCATATCCAGGACGCTGGCGCGGATCGTACCGGTGCGATCGACCAGGGTCGAGATCTCGACGCCGGCCGGGATCCACTGCTTCAGCGCGGGGATCAGCGCCTTCACCCGATCGACCGTGCCGATGACGTTGGCGTCGCCCTGCTTGGTGATCTGGATCAGCACCGCCGGCTGCTTGTTGAACCAGGCGATCGAGCGGGCGTTGCGGACGGAATCCTCGATATCGGCGACGTCGGACAGCCGCACGAAATTGCCGTTGGAGCTTTTGATGACGATGTCGCGGAACTCTTTCGCCGTGCGCATCTGCCGATTGAGGGCCAGCGTCTCGCTCTGGCGCTCGCCGTTGAAGATGCCGACGGGACCGAGCGGGTTGGCGTTGATGATCGCGGTCCTGACGTCGTCGGTGGCGATACCTGCATTCGACAGCGCGACGGGATTGAGCTGCACCCGCACGGCCGGCTGGTCGGCGCCGGAGACCGTGACGTCGCCGACACCAGGCACCTGTGAGATACGCTGCGCGATGACCGTATCTGCGACGTCGTAGATCGCGCTGGCCGACAGCGTCTTCGAGGTCAAAGCGAGCACGAAGACGGGCGCGCCGGCCGTGTTGGCTTTGCGGAAGCGAGGCAGCGTCGGCAGGTCGCTGGGCAGATCGACGAGCGAGGCGTTGATGGCTGCCTGCACGTCGCGGGCGGCCTTGTCGATGTTGCGGCCGATGTCGAACTGGAGCTGGATGTTGGTCGTGCCGAGCGAACTTGTGGACGTGATCTGGTTGATGCCGGCGATCTCGCCGAGCCGCCGTTCCAGCGGCGAGGCCACGGTCGCGGCCATCACGGACGGATCGGCGCCGGGGCGACTGGCAGAGACGAAGATGGCGGGAAAGTCGACATTCGGGACCGAGGCAACGGGAAGGAACTGGTAGGCGACGACACCCAGCAGGAACAACCCGATCGACAGCAGCGTGGTCGCGACCGGGCGGCGGATGAAGGGCTCCGAGATCGATGCCATCACTGCATCCCCTCGGTCGCGCCGGCAATCGGCGGGCCGCCGGATTCGGCCGGCGGCAGCGCCTGCTCGAGGCGGCGGTTGATGCGGTCGAGCGCGAGGTAGATCACGGGGGTGGTATAGAGCGTCAGTAACTGGCTCAGCAGCAGGCCGCCGATGATGGAGATGCCGAGCGGAAAGCGCAGCTCGGCGCCGGTGCCGCTCTCGATCGCCAGCGGCAGCGCGCCGAACAGCGCCGCCAGCGTCGTCATCATGATCGGACGGAAGCGCAAGAGGCAGGCCTGCACGATCGCCTCGTTCGGCGACATGCCCTGCCTGCGCTCGGCCTCCAGCGCGAAGTCGATCATCATGATCGCGTTCTTCTTGACGATGCCCATCAAGAGGATGATGCCGATCAGGCCGATCACCGAGAGATCCTGGCCGCACAGCACCAGGGCCAGGATAGCGCCGACGCCGGCCGAGGGCAGCGTCGAGAGTATGGTGATCGGGTGGATGTAGCTCTCATAGAGCACGCCGAGCACGATGTAGATGGTGATGACGGCGGCAAGCAGCAGCCAGGGCTGGCCGGCCAGCGCCTTGGCGAATTCGGCGGCATCGCCGGCATAGACGCCGACGATGCTGTTGGGCATGCCGATCCGGGTCTCGATCGTCTTGACCGCCTCGACGGCATCGCCCAGCGCCGCGTCCGGCGCAAGATTGAAGCTGAGCGACACGGAGGGGAATTGCGCCTGGTGCGAGATCGCGAGCGGCGCCGTGGTGCGCTTCAGCGTCGCCACGGCCGACAGCGGCACCTGGGCGCTTGGCGCGCCGACGGTGGTGCTCGCGGCGCCCGGCAGATAGAGCTTTGACAGAATCGAAGGGTCGCGCTGGTACATCGGCAGCGCCTCCAGCACGACTCGGTACTGGTTGGCCTGGCCGTAGATAGTCGAGATCTGCCGCTGCGCGAAGGCGTCGTTCAGCGTGTCGGTGATGGCCTGGAGGCTGACGCCGAGTTGCCCCGCCCGCGTGCGATCCACGTCGAGCTGCGCCCGCAGCCCGCCTTCCTGCGCCTCCGAGGAGACGTCACGGAACAGCGGATTCCGCCGCATCTCCGCCACCAGCTTGCCCGCCCATTCCGAGACCAGCGTCGCATCGGTGCCGGTCAGCGTGTACTGGTATTGCGAGCGGCTCGACTGGGTCGAGATCTGCACGTCCTGCACCGGCTGGAAATAGACCGTCATGCCGGGGATGCCTGATACCCTCTCCTTCAGGCGGATCACGACCGCGGCGACATCGTCGCGCCGTTCGCCGCGCGGTTTCAAGGTCATCACGAGGCGCCCGACATTGGTGGTCGGGTTGACCGAGCCCGCCCCGATCACGGAGACCACGCCAACCACGTCGGGATCGGCCTTGATGGCGGCGGCGGCCTCGGCTTGCCGCTTCTGCATCTCCGCGAACGACACGTCGGGCCCGGCCTCCGTCACCGCCGTGATCGAGGCGGTGTCCTGGAGCGGCAGGAAGCCCTTTGGCGCGACGACATAGAGGACGAGGGTCGCAACCAGCGTGGCGAAGGTTACGACCAAGGTGGCGCGCTGGCGTTCCAGCACCCACAGCAGCGTCCGGTGATAGGCCTCGACGGTGCGGTCGATGAAACGGCTGACAGCGGCGAGGCCCGGCACCGCCAGCTCCTCGTGGGCGGCTTTAAGCAGACGCGAGCACATCATCGGCGTCAGCGTCAGCGAGACCACCGCCGAGGTGACGACGGCGATGGTCAGCGTCAACGCGAATTCGCGGAACATGCGCCCGACGAGACCGGACATGAACAACAGCGGAATGAAGACCGCGATCAGCGATACCGTCAGCGAGATCACCGTGAAGCCGATTTCGCTGGCGCCCTTCAGCGAGGCCTCCATCGCACTCTCGCCATTCTCCATGTGGCGGACGATGTTCTCGATCATGACGATGGCGTCGTCGACGACGAAGCCGGTGCCGATCGTCAGCGCCATCAGCGAGAGATTGTCGAGGCTGAAGCCGGCAAAATACATGATCCCGAAGCTCGTGATCAGCGATAGCGGGAGCGCCACGCCTGCGATCAACGTAGCCCGTAGCGAACGCAGGAACAGCAGCACCACCAGGGTCACCAGCACGACGCTCAGGATCAAGGTGAACTGCACGTCATGGACCGAAGCACGAATGGTGACGGTGCGGTCGGAGACGATGGTGAGGTTCACGCCGGCAGGAATCGCGCGCTGCACCTTGGGGATCTCGGCGCGGATCTGGCTGACGACGTCGATGACGTTGGCGCCGGGCTGGCGCTGGATGTCGATGATGACCGCCGGCGTGCCCTGGTACCAGCCGCCAGTGCGGTCGTTCTCGAGGCCGTCGACGATCTGCGCGACGTCGGCGATGGTCACGGGCGAGCCGTTGCGATAGGCAATGATGACGGGCTTGTAGGCGTCCGCCGCGGCGATCTGGTCGTTGGCGGCAATGATGTAGGATTGTTGCGCGCCGTCGAGCGATCCCTTCGGCCCGGAGACGTTGGCATTGGCGATCGCCGTGCGCAGGTCCTCCATGGCGATGCCATAGGCGGCCAGCCGCGCCAGATCGGCCTGGATGCGCACGGCCGGCTTCAGCCCGCCGAGCACCGAAACCCGTCCGACGCCGGAAATCTGGCTCAAGCGTTGCGCCAGAATGGTGTCCGCGATGTCGCTCATCACGCGCAGCGAGATCGTGTCCGAGCGCAGCGCCAGCGTCATCACCGGCGCGTCCGCCGGATTCACCTTGGCGTAGGTCGGCGGATAAGGCAGCGTTTTGGGCAGCACACCGGCCGCCGCGTTAATCGCGGCCTGCACGTCCTGGGTCGCACCGTCGATATCGCGGTTGAGGTCGAACTGAAGCGAGATCTGGCTGACGCCGAACGAGCTCGTCGAGTTTATCGCCGACAGCGACGGGATCTGGCCGAGCTGCCGCTCGAGCGGCGCGGTGATGAGCGAGGCGATCACGTCGGGGCTCGCACCCGGCAGCTGCGTCGTCACCTGCACGGTCGGGAAATCGACCTGCGGCAACGCCGAGACCGGCAGCGCGAAGTAGCCGAGCGCACCGCCGATCAAGAGCGCGATGCCGAGCAGCGAGGTCGCAATCGGCCGTCGGATGAAGGGTTCGGAGACACCCATGGGTTACGCCTGCCGCTTCAGGCGGCTGTTGTCGGGATCATGGCTGCTTGGCTCCACTTCCCGATGCGCCCGGCCCCGGTGCCGGTCCGGTCTGCCCCTTCTGATCGCCTTCGCTGCTCTTCCGCTTGGTGCGGAACTCGCCCTCGTTGCCTTGTCCCTCCTTCTGGCCTTCTTTGGCACCATCCTTCTTCTGAGCGTCCGGCCCGCGCGAGCGCTTGCGCGGGGCTAGATCGGCCGAGGGGGTCTGGTCGTCGCGGCCGACGATCACTTTGGAGCCGTCGGACAAATTGGCAAAACCCGTGGTGACGATCTTGTCATTCGGCGAGAGGCCGCTGGCGATCACGGCATCATGCTCGTTCTGCTGCGTCACCGTCACGGGCTTGGCTGAGACGACGTTGTCCTCGCCGATGACATAGCTGAAGGTCCCGATCGGACCGCGCTGCACCGCAGAGGTCGGCACCACCAGCGCCTGCGTCAAGGTCTCGACCTTGAGGCGGACATTGACGAACTGGCCCGGCCAGAGCTGGTAATTGGCGTTGGGAAATTCCGCCTTGAGCTTGAGCGTGCCAGTGGTCTGGTCGACCTGGTTGTCGATGCCGGTGAGCTTGCCGGTATCGATCACCGTGATGCCGTCATTGCCGAACACGTCGACCGCGAGCGTCCCCTTCGCCGCCGCGGCGTTGACGCGCATGATCTGCTGTTGCGGCAAGCTGAACCACACCGCGATCGGCTGCAGCTGAGTGATCACCACGAGCCCTGTGGTGTCCGAGGCATGGATGATGTTGCCCTGGTCGACCTGGCGTAGGCCGGCCCGACCCGAGATCGGCGCCACGATCTTAGTGTAGCTCAGCGTCGCCGCTGCATTGTCGATCGCGGCCTGATCCGCCTTCACCAGCGCCTCAGTCTGGGCTACCAGCGCGCGCTGGGTGTCCGCCTGCTGCTTCGAGCCGGCATTGGAGGCGGCAAGCTGCTCGTAGCGCGCAAGGTCGATGCGCTGGTTGGCAAGCTGGGCTTGGTCCTGCGCCTTCTTCGCGACGGCTTGGTCGTATTGGGCCTGGTAGATCGCCGGATCGATCTCGCCGAGCACGTCGCCTTTCTTGACGTCCTGGCCTTCGGTGAAATTGACCGCGATCAGCTTGCCATCCACCTGCGAGCGCACGGTCACGGTATTGAGCGCGCGGATCGCCCCGACGCCATCGAGATAAACCGGCACGTCCTGGATGCGCGGGCTTGCCGCCAGCACCGGCACCGGCAGATCGGGTCGCTGGTTGCGGTTGTTCGCTTGCTGCTGATGCGTGACGGTCCAGCCGAGATAACCGAGGCCGCCGAGGATCGCGAGCGTGATCAGGGTCATGATCAGGCCGCGGCCGCGCGACTTTTTCGCCGTGCCCTCCGTCGCGTCCTTCTTAGTCTCCGGCTTAAAGAGCATTGACCGGTTTCTCCATCCTCGGCTCCCAACCGCCGCCGAGCGCCTGGTACAGGCTGACGATGGCGAGGAGCCGTGCGAGTTGGGCCTGCGACAGCGCGTCTTCCGCCTGAAACAGGGTCAGTTGGGTGTTGAGCACGGTCACGATGTCGGCGGTGCCGGCGCGCAATTGCTGCTCGGAGAGATCGAAGGCGCGGCGCGAGGCGGCAACGACGTCGCGCTGCAATTGCAGCTTGATCGTGGTCTGCTTGATCGAGAACAGCGCGTTGTCGACGTCGGCAAAAGCCTGGACGATGGTCTTGCGGTAGGTCTGGAGCAGCTCGTCCTGCCGCGCCTTGGCCAGTTCGAAATTGCCGAGGATCCTGCCCCCGTCGAAGATCGGCTGCGTGGCACTGCCGACGAGCTGGAAGAAGGCGGCATGCGGCTGGAATAGCGAGACCAGCGCCGAGCTCTGATAGCCGCCATTGCCGGTCAGCTGGATCGTCGGAAAGAATTGCGCGCGGGCATTGCCGATGTTTGCGGTAGCGGAGGCGAGCTGTGCCTCCTGCCGGCGGATGTCCGGCCGCTGCGTCAGGAGCTCCGACGGCAGGCCGGGCGTGACGCGGGGGATCGCGATCCGGTCGAGCGAGCCGCCGAGCACGCGCACGCTCTCCGGCGGACGCGATACCAAGACAGCCAGCGCATTGATGTTCTGGTCGAGCGTCTGGCGCAGCGGCGGCACCAGCGCCTTCTGGTTCGCGAGCACGCTCTCCTGCTGGGCGACGTCGAGATCGGTGCCGGTGCCGGCCCTGCGCCGCTCCCTCACCGCATCGAGGATGCGCTGCGCGCTCGCGATGTTGCGCTGTGAGGTCCTGATGCGGTCCTGTGAGGCCAGGACCTGGAAATAGGCATTGGCGACGGCCGCCAGCGTCGTCAGTGCGACCGTGTCGCGATCGAAGCGGTTGGCGTTCGCCGTCTCCTCGGCCGTTTGCAGCGCATCGCGGTTCTGGCCCCAGAAGTCGAGCTGGTAGCTCGCGCTCAGCGAGGCCGAATAGTTGACGACTTCGCGCCCGCCGATGGACAGGCCGGAGGCGCTGGAGCCCGAGGTGCGTGAATAGGTTTCTGATCCGGCCGTGGACAGGCTCGGCAGCAGCGCCGCGCCCGCCTGCCGCGCCTGGGCGTCGGCCTGGACGATGCGCGCGACCGCAGCGGCGATGTCGAGGTTGACGGTCTGCGCCTCCTCCATGAGCTGCGTCAGCTCCGTGGAGCGGAAACCACGCCACCAATCCAGCGATGGCGGCGTATCCCCTTTGCCGGCGTATTTGTATTGCGTGGGAACATCGAGCGCCGGATCGGGAAGATCCTGCGTCAGCACGCAAGCGCCCGAACTCGCCGCGAGACACAGTGCCACAAGCCAGCGCGCTGCGCGCCGCGTCCGGGGCGCAGACCCTGGAGATCGCCGCATGGCGATCGCAGGAACATCCTGTGTCACATCCACCCCCCGCCGGGCAGATCGAGCCGCCACCGCGAAGCCGGGTTAACCGATTCGCGGCGGCAGAGTCGGGGGGCGTTGGACAACTCGTTCACAGCGTGATGCTTTCTGCGGAACCTCAGACTCATACTAGCCGGGTGCGCAACGGCGGGACAGTGCCGCAGGTGCGAGATGGGCGGCTCGGACAAGCGTCTATCGAACCTGCCAAATGCGAAATGTCCCTGTCTGGCAGCGATTTCTTGAATTCCGGACCCCTCCTGGAGCGCGTTCAAGCTTACTAAGATTTCATGTGATATTGCCGTCACACCGGCGCGACCCGATCCGGGCGCACCGCTCGCAATGGGCGTCATGCGGCTTCAGCTCAGTCTCGGCGCCTGGCCGGCTGGTCTCACGATGTCGTCATTGGCCGAAAACGAGCCCGTCTCCGTCGTGTAGATATCTCCTCAAACTTCCACGCCCCATCGACGCTTTCGGCATCGAGACATCCTGCTGAAGGCGAAGATCGACGCGGCAGCCACTCTTGCGACCGTTATCTTCTGCACTCTCATAGATGCCAGGGATATCCTTCCCTGATATCGCGCCCTCGTGGCCGAGCACATCATCGCCCGCTCTACCCTCTCAAAATCCAGTGCTGCGGCGGACGCTTCGGCTGGTTTCGCCGCAGCGCAAAAGCCTTTCCCTTTTGGCTCCCAAGCACTAGGTTCTGGCCAACCTGATCAACCCTTTGCCAGTGATTTCCTCCGACATGACCATCAACAACGACGTTGTCGAAGCCATCGGCAACACCCCGCTCATCAGGCTCACGCGCGCCTCGGAGTTGACCGGCTGCACCATCCTGGGCAAGGCCGAGTTCATGAATCCCGGCCAGTCGGTGAAGGATCGGGCCGGCAAATGGATGATCCTGGAGGCCGAGAAGCGTGGCGAGCTGAAGCCCGGTGGCCTCGTGGTCGAGGCGACCGCCGGCAATACCGGCATCGGTCTCGCGGTCGTTGCGAGCGCGCGCGGCTACCGCACGCTGATCGTGATCCCGGAGACGCAGAGCCAGGAGAAGAAGGATTTCTTGAAGCTGTGCGGCGCCGAGCTGATCGAGGTGCCGGCCCTGCCCTATGCCAATCCCAATAACTATCAGCATGTCGGCCGCAGGCTTGCCAACGAGCTGCGCAAGACCGAACCCAATGGCGTGCTGTTCGCAGACCAATGGAACAATCTCGACAACGCCAAGGCGCATTACGAATCCACCGGACCTGAGATCTGGGAGCAGACCGGCGGCAAGGTCGACGGCTTTGTCTGCTCGGTCGGCAGCGGCGGCACGCTCGCCGGCGTCAGCCGCTACCTCAAAGAGAGGAACAAGAGCATCCGCATCGCCTGTGCCGATCCGCACGGCGCCGGCATGTACGAATATTTTAGGACCGGCGATCCCAAGGCGACGCCGGGTGGCTCGATCACCGAGGGCATCGGACTGAACCGCGCGACCGCGATCGTGGAGACAGCCAAGGTCGATGACGCCTATCTCATTCCCGACGCCGAAGCCGTGAGTGCGATCTACGAGCTGCTCCAGCACGAAGGCCTGTGCCTCGGCGGCTCGACCGGCATCAATATCGTCGGAGCGATGCGCCTTGCGAAGCAGCTCGGGCCCGGCAAGACGATCGTCACGGTGCTCTGCGATTCCGGCAGCCGCTACCTGTCGAAGCTGTTCAACGCCGACTTCATGCGCGCCAAGAACCTTCCGGTGCCCGAGTGGCTGGAGAAGCGCAGCAACATCAAACCGCCGTTCGTCTGATAGCGGCGCGGGCGGTCTACGCGACCTCGACGCGTTCCGAGGCTGCCGCACAATAATCGCGCCAGAACTGGCGATAGCCCGCCTCGACCCTGCGCGTATAGATCTCGACATTGCCCGCCGGCGAATGCGCGGTCCGGGCCGGCAATTCCGAGCGCAGCTTCGCCAGATCCCCGGGCTGTGCCGCGAACTTGCGGGCGATCGCCGCATAGCCCTCGTCATCCTCGGCGACCCAGTCATCGAGACCGGCACCGGTCAGGATGGAGGCGCCGGCGCGGGACGAGGCACCGTGGCCGAGCTTGGCGACGACCGGAACGCCGGCATAGAGCGATTCCCAGGTGCTGATGCCGCCGTTCTGCGGAAATGGATCGAGCGATATATCGACCTCCATGAACGCCCGCAGGTGCTCCGCACGTTCGGACGAGCCCAGGCAGGTGACATGCTCTTCGGCAATGCCCTGTGCCACGAATCGAGCGAGGAGACCGTCGCGCACCAACGGATCATCAAGCAGGGTATGCTTGACGATGAGCTTCGACCCGGTCACCTCGCGCATGATTTGCGACCACACGCGAATGGCCTCGTCCGAGATCTTGTTGATGCGGTTGAATACGCCGAAGGTCACATGGCCCTTGCGGAGCATGGGAAGCTCTGAAGGCGGCGCATCCAGGATCGGGTCGATCGTGATCAGGCACGGCAGGTCGTAGACCTTTTCCGTCAGCAGATGTCGTGCAGACTGCGGGATGAAGACGGGATCGGCGAGCACATAGTCCATGGCCTGAAGCCCCGTTCCCGTGGCATGTCCGAAGCCCGTGACCTGGATGGGGGCAGGCTTGCGCGCGAACACGGGCAGCCTGTTGCCGGTCGAATGACCGGACACGTCGATCAGGATATCGACCTTGTCAGCTTCAATACGATCGGCGAGTTCCTCGTCCGATAGCTGCCAGGCATCGACCCAGACGTCCGCCACCGACCTGAACCTGGCGGTCATCGCGTCCTGTGACGGCGAGCAAGAATAACAGATGATCTCGAACTGGGCGCGATCATGGCGGCTCAGCACCGGGAGCAGCGCGAATGCCGCCGAATGGTACCAGAACTCGGCAGCGACATAGCCGATCACGATCCGCCTGTCCGGATCGACCTGCCGGGGCGAAAGCTTGCGTCGCTGCACCCTGGCGCCAATCGTCTCGCCCCAATATCGTCGCGCGCCCTGCTGGACCGCGAAATCGGCGTCGGGGAGATAGTCGAGAAAGAAGATCTTCCGCGCAATCAGGTCCGGATCCGGTGCGATTGCCAGCGCGGCGTCGAGATGTTCGATCGCCGCTGCGATCTCGCCCTGGTTCGCAAAACAGGCGCTGAGCAGCGCCAACGCGACCGCCGAGCGCGGATTTTCCTGAAGCAACGACTTGCAGGCGAGGATCGCCTGCGCCGTCTTTCCCATGCTCAGCGAGACTTCCGCCTTTCCCCGCAAGGCTGCCTCGAGGTTCGGTGCAAGCGCGAGTGCGGCATCAAAATCCGACGCCGCCTGTTCGGGGCGCGACCGCGCAAGATGGAGCCGGCCTCGGTGCGCCAGGACCTTCGCCGAACGGGGCCTGATGGCGAGGGCCGTTTCGAGCGCGGCTTCCGCCTCGTCGTAGTGCTTGAGCTCGATACTGACCACGCCCTTGCCGACGAGCCCTTCCGCGTGACGCGGCTGAAACAGCAGGGCGCGCTCGAAACTCTGCTTGGCGCGCTCGATCCGGCCCAGCGCCAGCTCGGCCAAGCCGCGATTGCAGAGCGCGTCGGCATAGTCAGGCTTCAGCCCGATGGCGCGATCGTACATCTCGATGGCCTGCTCGGGCAGGTTCATGTGGAGCAAGGTGTTGCCGAGACCGGTCAGGGCCGGTGCGAAATTCGGCTTCAGTGCGATCGCCTTCTCCAGACAAGCGCGAGCGGCCCCGAACTTCTGCTGGACGAAGTACACGGTCGCGAGGTTGTTGTGGGCCTCGTGCGAACGCGGATCGATTGCGACCGCGCGCTCGAGCAGCTGTTGCCCCTCTTCCAGCCGCCCGGCCTGTTGCCCGCACAGGCCGAGCATGTGCGTGGCATCGAAATGATCCGGAACAGCCTGCAGGATCTGGCGGCAGAGCGCATCAGTCTCGGCATAACGGCCCTGGCCATAGGCGCTTGCGGCAGCAGAGATGAGGCCATCCGCCTGTTTCTTCAATTTCTTCTGCAAGCGCGCATTGTGGAATGCGCGCGCGCCGGCGCTGCTCTGCAAGATGTCTCTCCGGAAATGGCCCGGAGCGAGTCTAGCTGATTCGCATGCCGGGCCGGCTGGTCGGCGGCATCGGCAACCCCCCCGGTATTTCCCGGGGCTCGGCGCGGCATCTGGCAGGGAGCGGCTGGATCTGCCCGACCGGCCTACGCAGCATCGCCGCTTTCCGAGGCGGCAGCACAATAATCGCGCCAGAACTGGCGATAACCAGCTTCGAGCTCACGCGTGTAGATCTCGACATTGCCGGCGGGCGATGCTGCGATCTGAGCCGGCAACTCCGCGCGCAACTTCGCCAGATGATCAGGCTGCGTCGCAAATTTGCGGGCGATCTCGATGTAGCCCTCGTCATCCTCGGCGACCCAGTCGCCGAGCCCAACGGCCGTCACGATAGAGGCACCGGCACGCGAGGAAGCGCCGTTGCCGAGCCTGGCCACGACGGGAACGCCTTTGTAGAGCGATTCCCAGGTGCTGATGCCGCCATTTTGCGGGAACGTATCGAGGGAAATATCGATATTGGCAAAGGCCAACAAATGGTCGTTGCGCGAAGTGGAGCCCATGCAGGTGATATGCTCTTCGGCAATGCCCTGGGCCGCGAAACGTGCGATCAGACCATCGCGCAGCAATGGGTCATCGAGCAGACCATGTTTGAGAACAATCTTGGATCCCGGCACCTCTCGCATCAGGCGCGACCACACACGGATCGCATCGTCCGATATCTTGTAGATGCGGTTGAACACGCCGAAGGTGACGTAACCCTTGCGGAGCATCGGAAGCTCCGAAGGCTGCAGATCCGCGACGGGCTCCATCGTGATCAGGCACGGCAGGTCGTGACTTTCGGCAAACAGATGCCGAACCGATGGCGGAATGAAAATGGAATCCGCGAGCACGTAGTCCATGGTCTGCATGCCCGTGCCCGTGGCGTGTCCGAAGCCCGTGGCCTGGATCGGGGCCGGCTTCCGCGCGAACACCTGCAGCCTGTTACCGGTTGTGTGGCCCGAAACGTCGATCAGGATGTCGACATTGTCGGCCTGAATGCGATCGGCGAGTTCGTCGTCTGATAGCTGCCAGGCGTCGACCCAGACGTCCGCCATTTTCTTGAACTTGGCTGTGTACTCGTCCTCTCCCGGCCAAGAGTAGTAGCAGATGATTTCAAACCTGGCGTGATCATGATGGCGCAGCACCGGCAGCAGGGTGAGCCCCGCCGAGTGTTGCCGAAATTCAGCGGCGACATAGCCGACCACGATCCGCTTTTCCGGATCAAGCGGCCGCTTCGGCAGCTCCCTTCGCGGCAGCTTGGAGCCGATCAGGTCCCACCAGTCTCTTCGGACCGCCTGCTGGACGGCGAAATCGGCGTCGGCGCGGTAGTCCTGCAAGAAGATCTTGCCTCTGATCGCATCTCCATAGTCCGGTCGGATGGCCAGCGCACGATCGAGATATTCGATCGCGGCGTCCATCTCCCCCTGGTTGGAATAAGCGAAGCCCATCAGCGCCAACCCGATCTCGGAGCGCGGATTTCGCTCGATCAAGGTCGTAGCGGCGGCCATCGCCTGCGCGGTCTTTCCCATGACGAGGCAGGCCTGTGCCTTCCCCCGGAGAGCCAGTTCGAGCTTGGGCGAAATCGCAAGCGCCGCCTCGAAATCCGCAAGCGCCTGCTCCAGGCGCTGCAGCTCGTAACTGAGCCGCCCGCGCTGGGCCAGGATCCTTGGCGAGTCGGGCTTGATCGCGAGCGCCATGGCAAATTTGGCCGCCGCCTCTTCGTGGTGCCGCAGCTCCATGCTGACCATGCCCTTGCCGACGATGGCCTCCGCGTGACGCGGCTGAAACAGCAGGGCGCGCTCGAAACTTTCCTTGGCGCGAGTGACCTGTCCAAGCAAGATCTCGACCATGCCGCGATTGCAGAATGCATCAGCGTAATCCGGCTTCAACTTGATGGCGCGCTCGTGCAGCTCCAGCGCCTGTCCGTACAGTCCTAAATGCATCAGCGTGTTGCCGAGATTGGTCAGCGCCACCGCGAAATTCGGCTTCAGCGCGATGGCCCTCTCCTGACACCGCCGCGCCTCTTCGTAGTCACCAAGATCGAAATGCACGGTGGCGAGATTGTTATGGGCATCGTGCAAGCGCGGGTCGAGCTCGATCACACGCTCGAACTCAAGGCGCCGGCGGTCATGGGCGCACATGCCGAGCAGGTGCATGGAATCGACATGATCCGGAATCGCTTTCAGGATCTCACGGCAGAGCGCCTCGGTCTCGGCATATCTGCCCTGGCCATAGGCGGCGGCCGCGGCGGAGAGGATGGCGTCCGCCTGCTTCATCAGTTTCTTCTGCAATCGCGCGTTCTGGAATGCGCGCGCGCCGCCGCTGCTCTGCAAGGTGTCTCTCCGGAGGATTGCCCGGAAAGGAGTCTAACTGATTCGCGGCCGGGGCCTGCCGGTCAGCTGCCGAGGACGCCCCCGGGATTCCCCGGGGTCAGCGCAGGATCTGGCTCAGGAAAAGCTTGGTGCGGGCGTGCTGCGGGGCCGCGAAGAACTCGTTCGGCGTGTTGGCCTCGATGATCTGGCCGGCGTCCATGAACACCACGCGGTTGGCGACCTCGCGGGCAAAGCCCATCTCGTGGGTTACGACCAGCATGGTCATGCCCTCCTCGGCGAGATCGACCATGGTGTCGAGCACCTCCTTGACCATTTCGGGGTCGAGCGCCGAGGTCGGCTCGTCGAACAGCATCACCTTCGGGTTCATGGTCAGCGCACGAGCGATCGCGACGCGCTGCTGCTGGCCGCCCGACATCTGGCCGGGAAACTTGTGGGCCTGGTGCGGAATCTTGACGCGCTCCAGGAATTTCATGGCGGTCGCCTCGGCATCCCTTTTGGGGATGTTGCGCACCCAGATCGGCGCCAGCGTGCAATTGTCGAGGACCGTGAGATGCGGAAACAGATTAAAGCTCTGAAACACCATGCCGACTTCGCGTCGCACCGCGTCGACATGCTTGAGGTTCGGCCCGAGCTCGATGCCGTCGACGACGATCTCGCCCTCCTGGAATTCCTCGAGCGCGTTGATGCAGCGGATCAGCGTCGACTTGCCTGAGCCCGACGGCCCGCAGATCACGATGCGCTCGCCCTTGCGGACCTCCAGGTCGATGTCGCGCAGGACGTGAAAGTCGCCGTACCATTTGTTGAGGCCGGAAATCTTGACGATGGGGTCGGACATGGTGAGCTCCATCAGGTGCGGCGGTGAGCGTTGAGGCGGTGCTCGACGAACAGCGAATATCGCGACATTCCAAAACAGAAGATGAAGTAGACGATGCCGGCGAAGGCAAAGCCGGTAAACGCGGTCGACGGCGTCGACCATTTCGGATCCGAGAACGAGGCGCGGAGCGAGCCGAGGAGGTCGAACAGCGCCACGATCGACACGAGCGAGGTGTCCTTGAACAGCGAGATGAAGCTGTTGACGAGGTTCGGAATGACATGGCGCAGCGCCTGCGGCAGCACGATCAGGGAGGTCGTCTTCCACCAGGATAGCCCCAGGGCGGCCGCCGCCTCGCCCTGCCCCCGCGGAATCGCGGCCAGCCCGCCGCGGACGTTCTCGGCCTGATAGGCGCCCGTGAACAGCGCGATCCCGATCAGGGCGCGCACGAGCCCGTCGACGGTGAAATTGCCGGGCAGGAACAAAGGCAGCATGTAGGTGGCAAAGAACAGCACGGTGATCAGCGGCACGCCGCGCCAGAACTCGATGAAGGCGATCGAGAATATCCGGATCAGCGGAATGGTGGAGCGGCGGCCGAGCGCCAGCGCGATGCCGATCGGCAGTGAGGTCACAATGCCGGTGACGGAGACCACCAGCGTCACCAGAAGGCCACCCCACAAGTTGGTTGACACGATCGGCAACCCACCACGATCGAGCCCCATCAGCTTGATGACGATCGCGATGCCAATGAAGGTGGCGATACTGGATGCCAGAGCCCGCCCGCCGGTACGAACGCCGCCGCCAAGAAGGAAGGCGATCAAGCAGACAATCACGGCCGTGGTGGCGAAATCGGCCCAGACTGGCTCCCCCGTCCCCTGGACATGATCACGCAGCCAGACGAGCGGAAAGATCAGCCAGGAGATCGCCGTGCCGACCAGTACGATCAGGCTCCCGACGGCCCACAGCAGCGGTGCGACCGCTGACGTCTTGCTGAGATTGAGCATCGCCTGCCCGGCGCCGATGATGCTTTCGTCGAACAATTGCAGCAGGCCAACCGTCCAGCTCAGGCCAAATCCCTTGATGCCGCCGCCGTGCAGCAGGAAGAATGCGACCACCGGAAAGGCGATGAAGAACAGGCCGGCATTCAAACTCTTCGCCGGCAGCCTGGGAATGAGCAGCGGCACCAGCAGCACCACCGCCAAGACGAACGTGAGATTGACCCGCCAGCGCTCGGCCTCGGGATAGAAGCCGTAGATCAGTTGCGGCAGCTTGGCCTGAATGTAAGGCCAGCAGGCGCCGACCGCAAAACCGACGTTCTCGGTGAGGCAGGCCGTGCGATCCTTGCCGGTCCAGACCGCATCGACCATCAGGAACTTGACGGAGGGAACGATGGTGAACCAGAGCAGCAGGGCGCCCACGATCGTGAGCAGGATGTTGGTCGGCGAGTTGAACAAGCGGGTGCGTAGCACGCCGATGAAGCCCGTGGTCTGGACCGGCGCGGGACGCTCAGCAACCAGGTCCTGACGGACGAAGGCGGACGTCGCCACATCGCTCATGCGCCTAGGCTCCGGCTGACGCGCCAACCGTAGACGCTCATGATCGCGCTGGTGACGAGTGAGATCAGGAGGTAGACGCCCATCGTCATCGCGATGATCTCGATCGCCTGTCCGGTCTGGCTCAGCGAGGTGCCGGCGAATACCGACACCAGGTCAGGATAGCCGATCGCGACGGCAAGCGAAGAATTCTTGGTCAGGTTGAGGTATTGATTGGTCAGCGGCGGCACGATGACGCGCATGGCCTGCGGCACGACGATCAGACGGAGCGTGGTGCCGCGGCTCAGGCCTAGCGAGGACCCCGCCTCCATCTGCCCCTTGTGGACGGACAGGATGCCGGCGCGCACGATCTCGGCGATGAAGGCGGCGGTATAGGTCGATAGCGCCAAGGTCAGCGCCACGAACTCCGGGATGATGCGCGAGCCACCGGCGAAATTGAAGCCTTTGAGCTGCGGCAGCTCGAAGGTGAAGGGCAAACCGAACACCAAGATGGTAGCGAGCGGCAGCCCGAACAGCAGACCCAGCACATAGGGCCAGATCCGGATCATCCGCCCCTCCTGAAACAGCGCGCGCCGCGCGTGGATGCGCAGGGCCAGCGCCGCGACGAAGCCGAGCGCCAGCATCGCCAGGAACGGCTCGAGACCGCTCTGGCCGATCGGGCTGGGAACGACAAGGCCCCGGTTGCTGAGGAAGGCAATGCCGAGCAGCGAAATGCTCTGCCGCGGATTGGGCAACGCCGCCAGCACCGCGAGGTACCAGAACAGGATCTGGAACAGCAGCGGCAGGTTGCGGATGATCTCGACATAGATCTCGCCGACGCGCGACAACAGCCAGTTCGGCGACAGCCGGCACAGCGCGACGATGAAGCCAATCACGGTGGCGAAGACGATGCCGACCACGGAGACCACGAGCGTGTTCAGAAGCCCGACCACGAACACGCGCAGGAACGTGTCCGAGCCGGTGTAGGAGATCAGAGTCTGATTGACGTCGAAGCCGGCATTGTTCCGGAGGAAGCCGAATCCGGCGGCGATGTGCTGATTTTCGAGGTTGGCGCGGGCATTGGAGACGATCTCATAGCCGATCCAGCCCAGGATCGCCGCGAAGGCAAACTGGACGGCAATGCCGTTCCAGCCTGCCTTGCCGCCCAGCACGCGCCTGACCTTCAGCGCAATCTGGGGCGGCGGTTTACGGGCCTCGGTGCTCATCGCCGCGAGCTGCGGATCAGGATGATCAGCGGATCGGCGGCGCGTACTGGAGACCGCCCTTGTTCCAGAGGTTGTTGAGACCGCGGTTGATGGCGAGCGGCGAGCCCGCGCCGACGTTGCGGTCGAACACTTCGCCGTAATTGCCGACCGCCTTCACGATCCGCATCACCCAGTCCTTGGTCAGGCCGAGCTGTTCGCCGAAATTGCCGTCGCTGCCGAGCACGCGCTTCAGCTCCGGGCTTTCCAGCTTCGCTTTCTCGTCGACGTTCTTCGAGGTCACGCCGAGCTCTTCAGCTGTGATCATCGCAAACAGCGTCCATTTCACGATGTCGAACCACTGGTCGTCGCCGTGGCGCACCATCGGCCCGAGCGGCTCCTTCGAGATGATTTCGGGGAGCACCATATGGTCGTTGGGATTGGCGAGCTTGAGGCGATTGGCGTACAGCCCCGACTGGTCGGTGGTGAAGACGTCGCAGCGGCCGGCCTCATAGGCCTTGACCGTTTCGTCGTTGGTGCCGAACGCGATCACCTCGTACTTCATGTTGTTGGCTTTGAAATAGTCGGCGAGATTTTGCTCTGTGGTGGTGCCGGTCTGCACGCAGACCGATGCGCTGTTGAGCTCGAGCGCCGAGTTCACCTTGAGCGACTTCTTCACCATGAAGCCCTGCCCGTCATAATAGGTCACGCCGGTGAAGTTGGCGCCGAGCGAGGTGTCGCGCGAGATGGTCCAGGTGGTGTTGCGCGAGAGCACATCGATTTCGCCGGATTGCAGCGCGGTGAAGCGGTCCTTGGCGGACAGCGGCACGTACTTGACCTTGGTCGGATCGTTGAAGATCGCTCCGGCGATGGCGCGGCAGACGTCGACGTCGAGCCCCGTCCAATTGCCCTTGTCGTCCGGCGATGAAAAGCCCGGCAGCCCCTGGCTGACGCCGCAGGACAGCATGCCCCGGTCCTTGACGGTCTTGAGCGTTTGCGCATCGGCGGCCTGGGCCGAGAGGCCGGCGGCGAGAGCAAGAGTGAGAGCCAGGGTTACGCGTTTCATGGACTTTGGGCCTTTCGAAATCGTCTCAAGGTCGGGAACGTTCTCTTTGGGGTCATCTCTGCCAGGGCTAATCGTACCTAGGCTAGTCTTGCAAGACTCATGCTGGAAAACCTAGCCGAACACCCGCCGATCCCGGGAGGCCATACCTTCGTCCCGCCGACGAGGCGCCCGCCATGATGGCTGTGACGCGAAGTCCGTTCAGGCGATGGATCGAAGGTCGCAGCAGGCCCCTCAACATGCGGCGACTGAATAGCACCTGCGCATCACAGAACGACTGGCGTGCCGGGTCAAGGGGTTGACGGGACTCTTCTGTATTCTGTTATTAACGACGGCGGCCTTTCGGCCAGCCCCGCGGGCGCGACGCGCCGGGCGGAAACGCGGTTTTGAAAGCAGACGCATGGATTCCTCGCACCCCTCCCAGCAGCATGCCGAGACCCGGCTGGTCACCTCCGGCCGCGACACCAAGGCGCAGAAGGGGTTCGTCAATCCGCCTGTGTTTCACGGCTCGACCGTGCTCTATCCGACCGCCGAGGACCTGCACGCCCATCGCGGCGAGTTCACCTATGGCCGCCACGGCTCCCCCACCACCAAGGCTTTCCAGGAGACGCTGATGGCGCTGGAGGGGCCGCAATGCGCCGGCGTCGGCATCGTGCCGTCGGGGCTGTCGGCGATCTCGACCACCCTGCTCTCGGTGCTGAACGCCGGCGACCATCTCCTGGTCTGCGACAACGTCTATCGGCCCTCGCGCAATTTCTGCAACGGCATGCTCACCCGCTATGGCATCGAGACCACCTATTTCGATCCGCTGATCGGCGCCGGGATCGAGAAGCTGTTCAAGCCCAACACCCGCGCGGTGCTGGTGGAGGCGCCAGGCTCGCAGTCGTTCGAAATGCCAGATATCCGCGCCATCGCCGAGGTCGCGCATGGGCGCGACGCGCTCGTCATCGACGACAATACCTGGGCGACACCACTCTATCACCGCTCGCTCGAACAGGGCGTCGACATCAGCATGCAGGCGGCCACAAAATATATCGGCGGCCATTCCGACATCATGTTCGGCACCATCTCCGCCAACGCAAAGACCTGGCCGATGGTCGCCGAAGGCATCCGCCTGCTCGGCGTCTGCGCCGGCCCCGACGACGTCTTCCTGGCGCTACGCGGCCTGCGCACGCTGTCGGTGCGGCTGGCGCAGCATCATCGTTCGGGACTCGACATGGCGCGCTGGCTGGCTAGCCGGGCGGAGGTCGCGCGCGTGCTGCATCCGGCACTCGAAACCGATCCCGGCCATGCGATCTGGAAGCGTGACTTCACCGGCGCGTCCGGCCTGTTCAGTATCGTGCTTAAGCCGGCGCCGCAGAAGGCAGTCGACACCATGCTCGACACGCTCAAACTGTTCGGCATGGGCTTCTCCTGGGGCGGCTTCGAGAGCCTCGTGATTCCGTTCGACTGCGACAGCTATCGCACCGCGACCAAATGGGCGCCGGGCGGCCCGACGCTGCGTCTGCACATCGGGCTCGAGAGCGTCGATGATCTCAAGGCCGATCTCGATCGCGGCTTCGCTGCACTGAAAGCGGCAATGTGAGCCTGCTCACAAGGCATCGTGCCGGCGGACGCGCCATCGCGCGCCGGGGGAACGTGCACGCGCCGTAAACGTTAACGCCGACGCGCCAACAAATGGTTTGATCCGCCGACGTTTGGCGCTAGCCTCACCAATCGACTCCAATCCGGACACGGAGCATGGGAACGTTGGTTCTGCTCGATCTCATGGGCGGCGTGGCGCTGTTGCTGTGGGGCCTGCACATGGTCCACAGCGGGATCTTGCGCGCCTTCGGTCCCGACCTTCGGCGCCTGCTCGGCAAGGCGCTGAGCAACCGCGTCAGCGCCTTCGCTGCCGGCCTCGGGCTCACCGCCCTGCTCCAGAGCAGCACGGCGACGGCGCTGATCACCAGTTCGTTCGCGGCCGAGGGCCTCGTCAGCCTCGCTGCCGCCCTCGCCATCATGCTCGGGGCCAATGTCGGCACGACGCTGATCGTGCAGGTGCTGTCGTTCAACATCGCAGCCGTTGCCCCGGTGCTGTTCGTGCTCGGCCTGGTCGCCTTCCGCTCCGGCCCGCGATCCCGGATCAAGGACATCGGCCGAGTCTGCATTGGCCTCGGCCTGATGCTGCTCTCGCTGCACATCCTGCTCGACACGTTGGCGCCGGCGGAGAACGCACGCGGCGTGCGCGTCGTGATGTCGGCCATAACAGGCGACCCCATTCTGTGCATCTTTATCGCCGCTCTCGTCACCTGGGCTGTACATTCGAGCGTCGCCAGCGTCCTGTTGATCATGTCGCTGGCCTATTCGCAGTTCATCTCGCCTGCCGCGGCTCTGGCGCTGGTGCTCGGGGCCAATCTCGGCAGCGCCATCAATCCGGTGTTCGAGGGCGCCAGGCGCGACGATCCCGCGAGCTACCGCCTGCCGGTCGGCAATCTCATCAACCGCGCGATCGGGATTGCTCTCGTCCTGCCCTTCCTCGGCGCGATCGCCGAGCACATGCACGCCTGGCAGCCCGATCTCGCCAAGCTGACGGCGGCCTTCCACATCGCCTTCAATGCCGGCACCGCCGTCCTCTTCATCGGTCTGCTCGATATCATGTCGCGTCTGTTGACCCGCCTCTTGCCCGATCGCGTCAAGGAGGCCGATCCGGCCCGCCCGCGCTATCTCGACGAGACCGCACTGGAGACACCGTCACTGGCGCTGGCCGACGCCGCCCGCGAGACCTTGCGCATGGGGGATCTCGTCGAGGTCATGCTGCGCAAGGTGATGGCCGCGATGATGACGGGCGACCGCGCACTGGTCGACCAGGTCTCGAAGACGGACAATCTCGTCGACGGCCTGGACGAGGCCATCAAGCTCTACGTCACAAAACTCATGCGAGGCAGCCTCGACGAGAGCGAAGGGCGGCGCGCGATGGAGATCATCTCCTTCGCCATCAACCTCGAGCATATCGGCGACATCATCGACAAGAGCCTGAGCGAGCTCGCCACCAAGAAGATCAAGCGGCGCTTCCAATTCTCGGCCGAAGGGGCTGAGGAGCTCGCCGCTTTCCACAAGCGCACGATGGATTCGCTGCGGATCGCCTTCGGCGTCTTCATGTCGGGCGACGCCAATGAGGCGCGCAAGCTGCTGGTAGAGAAGACGGCGCTGCGCAACACCGAGCTTGCTGCGGTCGAGCGCCATCTGGACCGGCTGCGGAAGGGCCGCCCCGAGACCATCGAGACCACGTCGCTGCATCTGGACGTGCTGCGTGATCTGCGTCGCATCCACTCGCATATCTGCTCGGTCGCCTACCCCGTGCTGGACGCGGCAGGTGAGCCCTATCGGAGGAGTGCGGCCGAAGCAGCTGCCCTGCCCGCGTCAGGCGCGGCGTCGGCGCTGCCGCACTAGCGTCTCCGGTCAGCGATCCAGCGTCTTCGAGGCGCTGCCGCGGTTCTTCCAGATCAGCATGATGTTTCTGATGTAGATGATGGTCGCGAGCGACTGTCCGAGGATGATGACGGGCTCGCGCTTCACGACGCCATAGACCAGCGTCATCAGCCCGCCGCCCATCGAGCAGAACCAGAACGCCATCGGCACCACGCTGTTGCCGGCGCGTTCGCTCGCGATCCACTGCACCAGGAAGCGCGCGGTGAAGAACAATTGCGCGACGAGGCCGAACGCGAGCCAGAAATCGAACTTGGCGACGAAGACGTCGTAGAGATAGTTGCTCAGCGCTTGACCGTATTGGATGATCATGCGTTCACCTCGGTCACATCTGGCGTCGGCTTCTTGCGCCGGATCAGCCACCACACGCCTGCGAGATCCATGATGCCGATCCACAGCCGGTCGAAAAAGCCATAATTCGACACGCCGGAGCGGCGCGGCCGATCGATCACGTCGACATAGGCAATGTCGTAGCCTTCGCGGCGGACCAGCGCCGGCAGGAAGCGATGCAGCCCGTCGAAATAGGGCAGCATCAGGAAGACGTCGCGCCGGAACGCCTTCAGGCCGCAGCCGGTGTCGCGCGTGCCGTCCTTCAGGATCGCGTTGCGAATGCCGTTCGCCACGCGCGACTGAAATTTCTTGAAGCCGGTGTCCTTGCGCCCGACCCGCTGGCCGGCGGCGAGCCCGACCCGCCCTGCTCCCTTCTCGACTGCCGCGATCAGGTCCGGCAGAAACGCCGGATTATTCTGGCCGTCTCCGTCAAGCGTGGCCACGATCATCCCGCGCGCCGCACGCACGCCACTACGCACCGCCGCCGACTGGCCGCCCGATCTCGCATGGCGGAGCTGACGCAGATTGTCCCGCTGCTTCATCATGGCGCTGAGCCGCTCGCCGGTCGCATCCGTCGAGCCGTCGTTGACATAGATGATCTCATAGGCCCAGCGGCCATCGAGCGCCGCCATGATCTCCTCGATCAAGGGCGCGATGTTCTCGGCTTCGTTGCGCACGGGAACGACGATGGAAACCGAAGGCTGGGACGTCGACAAATCGAGGCTCGTGGGTTGGAATGGGCCTGCACCGTGGAACCGGCGGTCCGGCAGGCAGCCGCTTTTATGGGCCGGATGTCCGGCGGGCAACCCTTTTGAGGCGGCCGGAGACCATCCCCGCAATTGGCACGATGGTGCCGTCCGCCCGGATGGCAAAGCCTAGTTTTCGGGCCGCAAACCAGTAGCGGACCGCCATGGCACCGACCAGGCCGACCATGGCGCCGGCGACGACATCGCTCGGGTGATGCGCGAGCAGCACCAAGCGGGTCAAGAGGATCACGATCGCGTAAGTGAACATGAATACGCGCAGGTGCGGCCACAATGCCGACACTGCAAACGCCAAGGCGAATGCGGCGACCGCATGGCCCGACGGCAGGCTGGCGTAGGCACCCGTGCCCTCCAACGGGACGAAGTTGAACGGATCGGGCTTGCCGCCGACGAACGGACGTCCGCGCCCGATGAGATATTTCAGGATCTCGGCAGCGAACGCCGACACGGCAACCGACAGAAACATGAATTGCAGCCGCGTGCCGAGGCCGAGCAGCAACGCGCGGCGGGTCCCGTGCAGTGCTGCCGCGACGAAGGCCACGACCACCAGCGCAGCGCCCAGGAGAGACAGCACATACTCGTCCTTGCCGAAGTCGGTGAGGATGCGGATCGGCCAGAGGCTTGGCGTGCCGCGCGCCGGCATCAGTTGGATCTCAGTCTGGTCGAGCCCGACCATCAGCACGATGACCAGGGCTGCGCCTGCTGCGCTGAGCCAGAGCGAATGCCGCGCCAGCTTCCGGGCGGCCTCGGCGCGGCGCGAATGCGAGGGCGTGCGCACGAGCTGCGCCAGCGCGCGCCAGGACACGGCGAGCAATTGCGCGGGATAGCCTGCAGGCGGCCCAATGTCGTTCGGGGCCCGCATCTATTCGGTGCCCTCCGAGCGGAAGATCGAGATCGAGATCGCGCGCCCTTGCGAGAAATTGTAGCCCTCGATGCGCGTGCCAACCTTGTAGCGCAGCCCGATCGCCTCGGCGCGCTGCACGAAGCTACGCTCCGAGCGTTGCTCGATCAGGGCGAAGCGACAGCTGCCCTGCCGCAGAAAGTCAGCTGCGCCCGAGCCGTCGGTGAGCAGCGTCTGCGTGCCTGTCAGGAACACCAGGCTCGGCTCGTGATAGCCGGCAGCAGCCGCCTTCGGTCCCACGCAGGTGACGTTGCGAAGCGCGCGCGCGATCTCGATGCTCGGAAACAGCGGAGTCAGCGACGGCAGCACGATTCCGTAGACCGTCACCGCCAACATGAGCGCGGCGACCAGCGCGTTGAGCAGCGAGCGCTCGGCGCGATTGTTGTCGTAGAGCCACCAGGCGAACAGGCCGAAGATCAGCGACGCCGCGATGAAAGGCCAGGCCACGAAGGCCGGCTGGCGCGTCAGCATCACGGCGCCGACCACGGCGATGATCGAGGCGGCCGCGGGGATCGCGAACCACCAGGCCGAGCCGCGCATCAGCCAGGACCGCGACAGCACACGCCGCTCCAGCGCGCCCGCGGTGAGGATCGCGATCGCGGGGTACAGCGGCAGCACGTAATGCGGCAGCTTGGTCAGTACGGCCTCGAACACGATCCAGGACGGGACCAGCCAGGCCAGCAGGAACTGCGCGCCGGGCTCGCGCCGCGCTCGCCACACTGCGGGCGCCGCCATGGCCGCGAGCGGCGCGCCCGGCCAGAACGTGATCCAGAACAGCGCGAGGTAAAGACCGGGCGGCGCGCCATGGGATTCCTGGGCCCCTAACTTGCTCAGCATGTCGCCGCCGACGGAATCGGCGAAGAAGGCCTCGCCCGCGCGCCAGAAGATTGCGACGAACCAGGGCAGCACCAGGACCAGCATCCACATCAGGCCCCAGACCGGGCGCAGCTTCCGCAGCCAGGAGGCGTCGCGGTCCTGGATCGCGAGCGCGACGATAGTGAGGCCCGCGAACATCAGGATCAGCGGACCCTTGATCAGGATGCCGATGGCGAGCGCGCTCCAGAAGATCGCCGGCCAGCTCCAGGGCGGATGGGTCTCGTCCTCGGCGCGTTGCCATGACAGGTAGGCCCGCGCCATCGCGCCCATCGCGGCGACCACGCAGAGCAGCAGCATCGCGTCGGTCTTGGCCAGCCGCGCCTCGACGCCGAGCAGCACCGAGGCGGACATCATCAGCGCCGCCAGCACCGCGGCACGCCGGGTGACGAAGCCGAGTGCGGCCCAATAGGTCATGAGCACGGCGCCGATCGCTCCCAGCAGCGACGGCAGCCGGTAGACCCAGATGCGCAATTCGGCCTTCGGCAGCTTGAGCGCCGCGGCGGTTTCGACCGCGGCCGATTGCAGCCAGTAGATGCCGACCGGCTTCTTGTAGCGGACATCCTCCTGGAAGCGGATGTCGACATAGTCGCCGCTCTCGACCATCTGCTTGGTGGCCTGGGCAAAGCGCGCTTCATCGCGGTCAATAGGCGGGATGGTGAAGAAGCCCGGCAGGAACAGCAGCAGCGCACTCAGCACCAGAAAGCCGACTGCACGGGCGTGACTGGCCGTGACAATATCGAGCATGCGCACGAGCCCGCTGCCCGGATTCACGGGCGCTTTCGGCTCGCGGGGTGCTCCAAAACGGGGGCTCGGGTAGGTCTCGGCCATTGGTTCCGCTTACGCTGAAACCGCCATCGCCACAACCGCTTGAGGCAGGGTCATTGAATTCGAATGACAACTGTGTCCGCGGCGCCCGTCGCATCGATGACGGTGAGCCGCGCAAAGCCCGGACCGGGCGGATCGATCAGGCGCTGGCGACGGCCGTCGATCTCGCCAAGCGCGGTTCCGTTAACCATGACGATCATGGGCAGAACGCCGCCGGCGACCTTGACCGGCATCGCCGCGCCCTCCCGACCACTCGATCGATCGACGTCGATCCGCGAGCCGTTCAGCGGAAACTGAATGTGCAGCGCCTGCTCGCCGCCGGTGCGCACCAATTCCCCAACGGGACGGAACCGCTTCAGCGGCAGCGGCAACTTGGTATTGCTGGCGACCAGGGTTCCCTTGGGCGGCTTCGGCAACGGAGCGAGCGTCTTGCCGGTTCGGGCGAACGCGTCGAACAGGATCGGCGCGGCAGCGACGCGCCCGATCAGGCCGGGAACCGGGGCGCCGTCGGGCCGGCCGACCCAGACGCCGACGGTCATGCGGCCGTCGAACCCGACCGACCAAGCATCGCGATAGCCGTAGGAGGTGCCGGTCTTGAAGGCGATCCGGTTGTGGGCGGCGTTCTCGGGCGGCGGTGTGCCCAGAAGCACGTTGCCGACCTGCCAGGCCGCGACCTGATCGAGCAGCCGCAACGGCTCGCGATCATCCCTGTCAGTCATGACCTCGCGCAGCGGCTTGGTGGTGCCGAGCCGGGCGAAGCCCGTATAGAGCTGGACGAGGTCCTGGAGCGTGATTCCGACACCGCCGAGACCCATGGCAAGCCCCGGCGCCTCGTCCTTGGGCAGCACGAGATTGCCACCAGCCTGCCGCAGCCGCGAGGCCAGCCGGCTGGAGCCAACGCGATCGAGCAGCACGATGGCGGGCACGTTCAACGACAATTGCAGCGCCTTCTTCACCGGCACCGTGCCCTGGAACATCATGTCGAAATTTTCCGGCGCGTAGGAGCCGAAGCGAACCGGCCGGTCGTCGATCAGGCTCTCCGGATGCACGAAGCCATCCTCGAAGGCGAGCCCGTAGATGAAAGGTTTGAGCGTCGAGCCCGGCGAGCGGATAGCGCGAGTCATGTCGACTTGCCCTGCCCGACTCTCGTCGAAATAATCGGCCGAGCCGACACGGGCGAGCACGTCGCCGCTCTCATTGTCGACCACGATGATGCCGACCGAGATGTTGGGCCCGAGCGCAATGGCGCGATCACGTGCCAGCGGCTCCAGCACCTTCTGCAAGTTCGCGTCCAGCGTCAGCCTGATGACCGGCGTGTCCTTCGCCGTGGAAAGCGCGGTGTCGGATGCATGCGGCGCCAGGATCGGCATCGGCTTGCGCAGCTTCGGAATGGCAACGGCCTTGGACTGCTTTGCATCCTCCGCGCTGACCTGATGCTCCGAGACCATGCGGTCGAGCACACGATCACGCGCAATGCGGGCTGTCTCTGGATGCCGATCAAGCCGGCGCGTCTCCGGCGATTGCGGGAGTGCGACCAGCAGCGCGGCCTCGGCCAGCGACAGACGCTTCGGCTCTTTGCCGAGATATGCGATCGACGCGGCGCGGATGCCTTCGAGATTGCCGCCGTAAGGCGCGAGCGCGAGATAAAGGTCGAGGATCTCGTCCTTGCTCAAGCTCCGCTCGATCTCGATCGCACGAACCATCTGCCGCAGCTTGGCATAGAGCGAGCGCTGTCGCCGCGGCTCCATCAGCCGCGCAAGCTGCATGGTAATGGTCGAGCCGCCCGACACGATGTGGCCGCGCGTTGCAAGCTGCAATGCGGCCCGGCCCAGCGCCAGCGGGTCGATGCCGTCATGCGCATAGAAGCGCTGGTCCTCATAGGCCAGCAGCAGTTTAAGATAGGTCGGATCAACGTTCGTCCTGGCATCGACGGGCAGCCGCCACCGCCCATCGGCCATGGCATAGGCGCGCAGCAGCTTGCCGTTGCGGTCGACGATGGTGGTCGAGACCTGCCGCGCCTCGTCGAGTGGCAGCGGACCGAGGGAGTAGACCCAGGCGACGAACCCGACGATGGCGAGGATGAGTGTGAGGGCGACGGCTGAGAGGACGCGATGGCCCTTGCCGCTGGCTACGTCATCGCCGCGCTTGTACTGGCCATCCACGTTCTTGCCCGCGGCACCAAAAGCCGTAGATGCCCGGGACAAGCCCGGGCATGACGGCGGAGAATTTGGCGCGTTCAGAGCGTCACTCATCCTCGTTGCTCACTTCGCAGCCCGCACCTCGACGGTGCCCGTCCCGGTACGGCCGTAGCGCGAGGGATTATACATGTCCTCGACATAGGCCTGCGGCAGCACGTATTTGCCGGGCGAGACTGCGCGCACGACATAGGCGACTGTGAAGACCGACTTTGAGTCCGAGGCGCGGTCGATAGCCGAGGTGAAGCGGTCGTCGCGGAACTCGGTATCCTCAGGCTCCTCGCCGTCCTCGATCCAGTCCAGCGTACCGCTATCGCCGGACGAGACCAGCTTCGGATTGTCGATCTCGAGGCCCGCCGGCAGATAGTCCGACACCATGATGTGGCCGTACTCGGGCTTGGCCTCGGTGATCTTCAGCACCACCGCAAAGCGCTGGTTCTGCTTGACCTTGCTGATGTCGGCCGGCTTGCCGTCGAGAGTGAAGTAGTTGCGCTCGATCTTGAAGCCGTTCGACGCCGCCGGCTCCGGCGTCACGGGCGAGCCCGACACCGAGACCACCGCCTGCACCGGCGCATCGCCAGTGTTGGTGATCTTCAGCGGCTTGCCCTCCAGCGTCGCAGCCTTGTAGCTGCGATAGAGCGCAGTCTTCACCGGCTGGCCGTCGACTTCCATCGACAGGTTCTCCTTGGCGAGCGCGCGCGCCGCCAATACCAGCCAGGCATTCTCCTGCGTGGAGGTGTAGGGCGTAAGCCCGCGCGCGGTCTCGACCCGCGACACCGCCTGCGTCAGCGTCGCCTTCGGCGCGTTTCCTTCACTGGCGAGTGAGACCAGCGCCGCAGCATCACGGAGCTGCGAACCGTAGTCGGTGCGGCCGAACTCGAGTGCGGGCTTCGGCGCGAGGCTATCGAGTGCGGCGCCATAGACGCGTTCCGCGCGGTTACGATCGCCGACCAGCGCGAGCGCCGCCGCGAGCTGCGACTTCGCAATCGGCGTCGCAAGGTTGGCGAGCTTGGTGTCGGCGAGATAGCGGAGGTGTCCGATGGGAGCTGCGCCATTACGGGCAAGCACATAGAGGCCATAGGCGAGCTCCCGGCCGCCGTCTTTCTCTGGCTCGTCGGCATTGACGACGGAGTTGCGGATGCGGTCGAGCGCGTTCTTGAACAGCGCGTCCGGCACTGCAAAGCCCTTTTCGCGGGCGCGGGTCAGGAAGTCCGTGACATAGGCATCCAGCCAGGCATCGTCGCCCCCGGCCGACCACAGGCCGAACGAACCGTTCGAACCCTGGCGCGCCAACAGCCGCTCGATCGCGTCGCGGATGCGCTGGTCGACCTCGGTATCCATGGCGAGGTGCGCCCCGGCGGCGAGGTCATTGACATAGAGCAATGGCATCGCGCGGCTCGTGATCTGCTCCGAGCAGCCATAGGGATAGCGGTCGAGCGCTTTCAGGATCGTCGCCGCATCGAGCGCGGTCGACAGGCTGGCCGACACCGAGACGCTGCCGGTGCCCGGCACGAGATCGGAGAACATATCCGCGGTCAGCGTCAGGCTCTCGCCCTTCGCCAGGGTACGGATCGAGCGCCGCGCCAACACCTGCGTCGCCGCCTTGACGTCGAGCGCATAGTGACGCGCGAGCATAAGGCCGTTCGGTCCCTTGATGTCGACGTCGAGCGTCGCCTGCCCCGCGGCCGTTGCATCAATCGCCAGCGAGAACGCGTTGCGCTGCTTGGCGACAAGCTTGACCGTGATGGCGGGATTGCCAGTCATCTTCACCGGGCCGCCCGCCTTCACGTTGACGACATAGTCGCCGGCCTGGCCCTCGACATTGTCGATCTCCAGATTGACCGTGCCGCGATCACCATTGAGCAGGAACCGCGGCAGGGTCGTCGTCAGCACCACGGGATCGCGGATCACGACATCGGTGTTGGCGCGACCAAGTTTCGTGGCGGTCCACGCCACCGCCATCACGCGCGCGGTGCCGGCGAACTCCGGAATGTCGAAGCTAACTCCTGCGGTGCCGTCAGCGCCGACCGTGACGATGCCTGAATACAGGGCCAGCGGTTTTTGCGTGGGCGGCGAGCCCTGGAGCTCGCCCGCACCGGCGTCGCCGCCGGACTTGATCTGGCCGCGGGTGCCCGACATCCCATCGATGAGTTGCCCGTAGAGATCGCGGATCTCGGCGCTGAGGCGACGCTGGCCGAGATAGTAATCATCCGGCGCCGGCGGCTTGTAATTGGTGAGGTTGAGGATGCCGACGTCGACTGCGGCGATGACGACCTTGGCGTCCTCGCCCGGATTGAGCCCGTCGAGCTTGACCGGGATTTTCAGCGTCGAGTTCGGCCGGATCAGCGCCGGCGGCGTCAGCTTCACTTGCAACGTGCGAGTCTGCTTGTCGATGCCGAACCATTTCAGGCCGATCGCCCGGCCCGGCATGCGCTGGGCGGCCGCATCGAGCGGACGGCGCAGCGTCGCCACGACGTAGGCGCCGGTGCCCCAGTCCTTGCCGATCGGAAGCTTGACTTGCGCGGTGCCTTCCTTGACGTCGATGGTCTGCGTCGTCAGCAGGCGGTCGCCGAGCACGTTGATGGTCAGCTTGCCGGCGCTGCGCACATTGACCGACACTGTCATGGTGTCGCCGGAGGCGTATTGCGGCTTGTCGATCGAGGTCTCCAACAGGTCCGGCGTATCGGCGCTGCCATCAGAGTACCAGCCGACGTCGAACTGCACGGAGGTCACCGGGCCGTCAGCGTCGTTCGACTTCACATCGAGCCGATAGCGGCCGGGCTGGAGGTTCAGCGAAATCCGCGACGGCTTATCGGCGGCGATCACGACATCGCCGTCGGCGACGCGCGAGGTCGACTTGACCGGCTCGTACTCCCAGTAATTATTCTGGCGATACCACTGATAGCGCGACTCCATCTTCAGGAGCTCGTAGCGGAGGCCGTCGCGGGGGAGCGTCTTGCCCTCGGGCGAGACGAACACGACGTCGAACTCGGCCTTGTCGCCTTCGGCGACGTTCTTGTCGCCGAACAGCGGCTTGATGCCGATCATGGCGGTCGCGGGCGCGATCGGCAGCACCAGCTTGCGCTCGACGGCGCGACCGCCGGTCTCGACCATGCGGACGAAGATCTGCGCCTCCTGCGGCCGGGTCGAGGCCGGCTGCTTGTCCAGCGTCACCGGGAAGGTCGCAACGCCATTGGCGTCGGCCCCGGGCAGGTTCTCCAGCGGCGTGCGCTCGTTCGAGGTGGTCTCCTCGTCGTTGACGCCGAACTGGTAGCCGGCAAAGCCCGGACGCTCGCTCGCAGGCGCGACCAGCATGTCGCCTTCGAGCTGAAGGCCCGAGGCCGGCGCGCCATAGAGGAAATGACCGTCCGCCTTCAGCTCCACTGGAGCATTAGCTTTGATCAGCTTGTCCTTGGCGGACAAGTCGAATTCGATCCGATCGGGGACGTAATCCTCGACCATGAAGGTGGTTTCGCCGACCGAGGCGCCCTTCGGATCGGTGAAAGCGCGCGCTCGCCAGGTCCCGGTCGGGACGGCCGAGTTGAGCGGCACGGCGAGCGTGCGGCCGCCCGCGCCCTGGTCGGACAGCACGGCGCGGCGGAATTCGACGCCGTCGGGACGCTCGATCACTAGCGTGAGCGGCCCGCCGGTCACGGCATTGCCCTGTCCGTCGCGCAAGAGCGCAGTGAGATAGACGGTTTCGCTGGAACGGTAGACGCCGCGCTCGGCATAGACGAAGGCGTCGGCACCGGCCGGGACCGCGCGCCCGGAGACGCCGCGGTCGGAAAGGTCGAAGGCGCTCGTCTTGAGGCTGAGGAAGGCATAATCGGCGTTGTCGCCAGTTACGGTCAGCAGCGCCGGCGACAGCCCGCCCTCACCGCGCGCGAGCCCCGCCTCGAACAGCACGTGGCCGCTGTCGTCAGTCTTGCGGCTAGCCAAGATCTCGTTGTTGCGGGCAACCAGCCGCACCTCGGCCTTGCCGACCGGATCGGTCGAAGCCAGCGAGTTGACGAAGACGTGGATGCCGTCGTTGCCGGAATAGGCCGACACACCGAGATCGGAGACGATGAACCATTGCGTCGCGAGCTGGTAATCATCGTCGGAGCCTGGCCCCTTGGCCCCGGCGGTCATGACGTACACGCCAGGCTGAAGCTCGCCGAGCGCCTGATCGACTGGGAATGCGGTGGTGACGTCCTGGTTCAGCGTCGTCGCGGTCGCGAGCTGGCCGGACCAGACCTTGACACCGCGCTCGTCGCCGAGATCGGTGAGCTGATATTTCGACAACGTCTTCTGGAAGTCGCTGTCCACAACCGTGTTGATCAGGTTGCGGTCGCCGATCCTGAACACGTTGATGCTGACGGCGGGCGTATTGACGCTGACCACGGGAATGCCGCGCTGGCCGGTCCTCGGCAGTACATAGGCGCGGCTGGTGAAGCGCACGAAGGGTTTCCGGTCGCGCACATAAACATTGAATTCGGCCGATTTCGGCAGACCCTCCTTCACGGCCGACGGCAGCCCGGCGCGCAGGTTGATGTTGTAGCGCTCGCCATGCTTCAGCCCGTCGACGCAGAGCTGCTTACCCTCGGCCGACAGCGCCGGCCTGTCGGTGCCGGCCAACGCCAGGAACGGCGCAAAGTCGGTCCGCTTGGCCACCTCCTCAGAGAACTGGAAGCAGGCGCGCGGGCTCGCCGAATCCGAGTCCACGGTATAGTCGAGCAGCCGAAAACCATGCTCATCGCGCAGCTTTTCATACGGGCCGCGGACGTCGGCGACCTCGCGCATGTCCAGCGACAGCCGCATCGCATCCAGCGCCGGCCGCCACAGCTTGCGTTCGGCCAGCGACTTGCCGAGCGCGGCGAGCGCGTCGGCCTCCTCGCCCGAATTCCCGGCACGCATATAGGCGATGTAGGCGGCGGTCGACGCACGCTCCCAGAGGAACGTCTGCTCGCTCGAGCTCTTCGGCGAGATCTGGAAGATGACCTTGGCGAGCCGCAGCCAGTTGCCGGTATCCTCCGGCGTGATCGCCGCAATCTGCCCGAGCACCGAAAGGCCGGTGCGATAGTCGTTGCGCCGGAATGCGGCGTCGGCGTCGGTGCGCAGCGTCGCAATGGACTTGGCGACCGGTCCCGCCTCGCTCTTGATCTGGGCTTCCAGCTTGATCGCGGAATCGGCAAGATCGTCGCGCTTGAACGCCTTGTCGGCTCCTTGCGCTGCGCCAAGGCCGAGCGCCAGCGTGGCGCAGAGTGTGACGGCGCGGATCAGACCGATCATGAGGGACTCCCGGAAATCGCGGACGAGCGCCGCGGCGGCAAAATGAAGTGCGCGGAAAGGTGACGGACTCAAGGCGATGGAACCAAGGGTGCAAATCGTCGCTTCGCCATGACAACGCAAGCTCAGAGGAGACCGATCAAGATACCTCCGCGCACGTGTCCTGACGGCGCATCAATACCAGAGACCAGTCGGGGGGCGCCCGTGTCCCGGAAGCTATTCAGCGTTCCCGGAGATGTGATCCATCGTCCGTCGCGCTGCCGCTCGACCCGGCACCCTGACACGCCACCGTTCCGCTTTGTCGCCGCTCTGAGGAAAACGGTTCGGTTCAGACTTGGCGAAAGGCAAGAATTTTCCTATTGGCATGGAGGTGAACAGCCGGCCCTCAAAACCGGGGCGGCTGAAGACGGTCCCGTAGCTCAACTGGATAGAGTAGCGGATTTCTACTCCGCGGGTTGCAGGTTCGAGTCCTGCCGGGATCGCCAATAAAATCAAGTATTTAAGGCAATAATGATCGCCGATCTTGTGTTGCGCTTGTTGCACAAAATTCCTCAATAATTCCAAGGACTGCCAACAACTCCCGGCGACTCGGCGCGACACGAGGCGCAACAAGCCTGTGAATAGGTCGGATAGCGCAATGATGCTGGACCAGGTGCGCACCGTCGGTGCCACTATCCACTCGTTGATTCGCCGGAGAGGACCATGGCTGAGGAAGCCGCTTCATTTTTGAAAATGTCAGACATTGTTATCGCCGCATGCACACTGATCGGCCCCATTCTGGCCGTTCAGGCGCAGAAGTGGATTGAGGGCTATCGCGAAAAGCGGGACCGTAGATTCAACATCTTCCGCACCCTCATGGCGACACGCGCCGCCAACCTAACAGCTGCGCACGTCGAAGCGATAAATGCAGTGCCAATCGATTTCTACGGTGACAAACCGATCATCGACGCATGGGAAGAATACTTCGAGCACCTTACGAAGAGTACTGAAGTGGATGCCCTGTGGGGTCAACGCAGAATCGATCTTTTCACGAAGCTGCTGGCGGCGATCGGTCAACGAGTAGGCTATTCATTCAGCGCGGCCCAAATGAACCGGATCTATTTCCCGAATGCCCATGGGAAAATGGAGGAAGATGCAAACGCGATCAGAATCGGCATGGCGGCATTATTCAAGGGTGAGTTCAACCTTCCATTGGCGATCAAGAGCGTGGCCGGAGATCCTGCTGTCGCTGAACTGCAAATGGACTTAAACAAAAGGATGCAGGCAGCCTATGGCGAGGACGGCTCGCTTCGAGTGACGATCGAATCCGGCAAAGCAGCGGGATAGACCAAGGACCGACCGCTAATGTCAGACTACGGTTTTGCTCCGGAAGCATGCGATGTTGTTCGCAAGGATCGCCTGATTTTATACCGAGCCAAGCGATCCGAGTGGCTGCGCTTATTGGACGAAGATCCGATACACTCGATTTCGCAACAACTCAGCGCGATGCAGTGGAATGATGTTGTCTACAGGTGCTTCAACGAGGCACGTCGGCTTGCCCCCCGACAAACTCCAACGGCAGCAGTCGCGCCGATCCTGGGAGAGTTTCTCGATGTCGGCTATCTATCAACTCAAGTGCTTGCTATTTCAAAGTTGGTGGAGCGCAACGCATCGAAGCCTCAAAAAACCATCATTTCAATAAGACGACTCGTCGATGATTTAATAGATCATCGGTCACTCCTCACCCGAGAAATCTTCGTCTGCAACGATGGACTACCGTATGATCCTATGCCGGCAAGAGAGCGCTTTTACTCTGCACTAATGTCGACGCCTGGCCCCAAGGTAGGTTGGGCGTCGACGACAGGCCCGGAGGCGTGGGGTATCACGCAGAGAATGCACGCACTCTTCGATCGTTTGAGTGGCGTTGCTGCCGCGGATCGATCGCGCGACGACTTGATTCAGGTCACAGTGTTTGATGCACTATCCGCAGGGCTAGATGATCCCAGCATCAAAGGGCTGTTGCAGTTACGGCACAAGTTGATCGCCCATGCGGCCGACGCCGAGAATCGGCCGGACAATCTAGTCCACGCTAGTCTGAACCAGATTGAGGCTGCCCAAAGGATTCTCGTAAAGATCGCTCATACCGTTGGAGGCACGATCCTCTACGGAAACGGTGCGGGAGGTCTCCCTACTCCACAATTTGACCAGTTCGAACACTTAGATCAGCCTTTTGTTCGTCCGACCGATGTTGAAAAGCTGCGGACATACTGGAACGAGCAATCGGGCGTGCGAGACAAGTGGCTGCAGCACGCGGATGCTGAGATTATCGAAGGCAAGCGGCCCACATGACCCGTCATGGGCGCATCAAATCCGCAGCTCGGTCCTAATCACCGTGTGCAGCGGCTCGCTCAATTCAGTGAGCGCCCACACCAGAGCGTCCACGCGGTCCGGCGAATAGCCGACCTTGGCGCGATCGAAATCCGACGTGAACGCGCACATCTGATCTTCGAGCACATCGAATCCGCCGACGTGGTGAACCTTGCGCTGCTCGTACAGTGCAGCAATCGGCTCTGCGCGCACCACCTTGCCGCGGCTGGCATGCACCGCCTTGAAGCTCACACGCGAGTCGAGCGCTCGAATGGTCGCCTCGACCATCGCGCCACCGTTGTTGACCTCGGCTAGGATCCGGTCCGCCTTGTGGCGCCGGTAGGCGGCAATCGCCTTCGCCGCCCACTCGTGGGGCGCGTAGCGGCCAGAGCAATCTTCGAGAACGTAGATTGCTCCATCTTGAGTCACACCGGCTACAACGATGCCGGTTTCGTCCGATCCTTCGTTGTTGGACACGGCCGGATCAATCGCCACGACGATGCGGCGCAGCTCCGGTGCCGCCGAAACGCGATCGCGGTCCAGCCAATCCATTTGCCAGAGAGCGCCCGGGTTATCCGAGAGCAATTCTGCATTCAGCTCCTGTCGACCAAGGCGCGTCCCTTCATAGCGCTGGCGGATAGCCGCGAGGAACGTCGGGGCAAGGTTGGCCTCGTTCTCGAAGGTCGAGCCGCGGGTAACCAGGACGTCTTTCCCTTCCCGCGCCAATAGCTCTTTGAGCAGCTTGATCGGCCGCGGCGTCGTCGTGACCAGCCAGCGCGGGCGCTTGCCGAGGCGCAGGCCGAATTGCAGCATGTCCCAGGTGCCCTGCACGTCCGTCCACGCCGCCAGCTCGTCGGCCCATGCGGCGTCGTGCTCCGGGCCGCGCAACCGGTCAGCTTCCTCACTGGAAAAGGTCGTCGCGACGGCACCATTGGGCCAGGTCAGCCGGCGCTTGCTCGACTCGTAGATCGGCCTGTTCCACGGCGGCGCGGTGTTGAGCAGCCCTGAGACACCTTCGACCAGCGTGTCGCGCGCGTCGGCGGCAGTGGCGGCGACCAGGGCGATGCGGCCGGCCTGCCGAGTGTCGACCAGATCGTGCACCCACCCTGCCCCGGCTCGAGTCTTGCCGAAGCCGCGGCCGGCCAGGATCATCCACCCGTTCCAGTCACCCGGCGGCGGTAGCTGGCTCGGACGGGCCTTGGCGTGCCATCCGCCGTCCTCCAATGCGTCCGCCAGCGCGGCGGCTATGCTGGTCATTGGATGGGCTCCGGCAGCGGTACAGGACACGGCGGCGGCAAGGCGATGGCATCGATCACCATGGGCGCCCTGCCCCCCTCAGCCGTCTCGGCGTCAAGTTCGTGCAGGGCCGCGACCACGGCCGCGCGTGCGGCGCCGTGCGGCGCCAGGGCTCGCAGGATGGCTGCCTGCACCTTGGCGAATTGCGGGCTGTTCACGATCGCCACGTTGTTCTGAATGTTGATGGTGCCTTGCGCGATCGTGGCGATCTCGCCAGTGACCTTGCCGATCTTTTCCAGCACGCCGACAAGCTGGCCGGCCACGATCGCGGCGCCGCGGGCGTCACCCGCCTCGGTGGTGGCGGCGAGCTGCGACATGAGCATGGTGCGCACGGCCCGGAAGTGGTCGAGCACAGAGGCGCCCTCGTCGGCTGCCTTGGCTGCCAGGTCGGCCAGTTGCGCCGGCCCGACGAGATAGGATGCCTTCATTTCGGCGCTGACGTGATTGTGCCAGTGCCGGCCGATGGCATCCTTGGACAAGCGGAACTTCGTAGCCAGGCTGTCGAGCGAGGCGCCGCCTGCGCGCAGCAATTCGATTCGCCATCTTTCGTCGTGGCTGCAAACGGTGCATTTGGGGCCGGATTTCATTCGCATTTTTCCAATGTGAATTGCGCCCTCGACCTGCATCACCGGCCAGGGGCGCAACATAGGCGCATCATGTTTTAGAAAGGTACGCTAATTCAGCATATTAGCATGTGAGTAGAAGATATACAATCCGTTAGTCGGCAACGGATGTCGCGCGAGTGGGCGCGAAGGCGCTAGAAAACCGGTGCGAATTCGAAGATGCTCGCGCCGATGAACAGCTTGGAAGGCGGCAAAACATGGCTGCAAAGGCACATTGCGATCACTGCAAACAAGAGTTCACGCCGGAACAACTTGTCGTCCTCTCGCCACCCGCAGGTAAGGGCGAGATGATCTGTCAGATGTATGGAGACAAAGCTACGTCGGGCTATCGAGCAAAAGCCACGAGGTCGTAATTGATGATACATTCTCCACCTCATTTTGATGTTGAAATTCTAAATCATTGAAATGTAACGGACCGACCGGACCAAACACGGACCACGGTCCGACCGGTCTGCCGCCGGCCATACGGACCGACCGGACCGCCCCCCTATAAGGGCGGTACGGCGGTCCCGGTCCGGTCAGGTTTGGCGCGGAGGGATAGGCGGAAATTGTCCGGCGGGTGTTGCCATGGGAATTGCAGCATGGGCGTTTGCCGTCTGGTCGATAATCCGCACAAGCTGGTCCTGAACGAGGATCAATCTATTGGCGAGCAGTTTCACCTGTCGGCGGTGCAGATCCCGCATCGGCTTTGCAGCGACCGGGCTGACGCCCCCGATTTTGAAGCATTGGTCCAGCCACTCGTTCAGCGTCACTGACCGCCCCGGAAACTCCGGCCGCAGCTGACCTCTTGCCCTCAGGGCCTCGCCAAGTGCCTGCAGGGCGAGCCTGTCGTCGTCGGACAGCTTTAGCGCCTTGCCCATCATGTCGCCGCCCTCGGTCACGTCCGTGACCACGAGGCTACTCGCGGCCTTCCCATAGTCGACGCGCCTTTTCCAGCCGTCCTCGCCGTCTTTCATTTTGGCGCAAGTGAGCTTGCCTCGGACCAGCTGGCCGTCGCCCTCACGCTCCACCAGGAACATGAAATCCGAGCTGGCGCCGAAGTAAACAGACCCGAACGCGTCGCCGCTTTTGTTGACGTGATGCACGCCAATGGCGACGCCTTGCCCGATCTCCCCGAGCTGCTGAAGCCGCTCCATAAACCCGGTGATCGATTTGGCGTCGTAGAAATCCTCCCCGGGCAGCGCTCGCCCGACTGTATCGACCGCGACCACCTTGAACTGTCGACCGCTCGCGGCAATTGCCGCCTTCAGTTCCTCAAACTGCGCAGGGTCGCCAAGGTTAGTCGGCGATCGCATGAACACGAGCCGGTCAGGGTCCGCGGCGATGCCGTGATGCGCCTTGAACGCGTCGATCCGCTCGCCGAACCCCTTGCTCCCCTCGCGCGCGATCAGCAGCACGTCCCGCGGCTCGCCCGGCAGTTTGGCGCCATGCCACTCCGGCAAGCCGTAGGCCAGATGCAGCAACAGGTCGAAAAGGATGAATGACTTTCCGCCGGCGTATTCGCCGAAGATCAGCCCGACGCCTTCATCGGGGATCCATTTGTCGACCAGCCATTTCGCCGCCGGCAGCTTGCGAAGATCGGAAATGGTTTCGAATCGATAGCGCGGCGCGGCCTGCTTTGGCGGTGCGGGAAAGGGAACGACACTCATTGATTTTGCCTTCTCCAATAGTTCATGTGTGCGCCGCTCCGACCAGCGTTCAATTTTCTTGGCGTCTGACCAGGGACGACCATTCGCCAACCACTGAGCGTAGGCGGCATCGTCGAGGTCAAAATATCGATCCAGCCGCTTTTGCCGGCGGGCCTCGCGCGCATCGCGCTGCGCCTCATCTCCTGCGCGTTTCGCGCCGACCTTTGCAGCCAGCTCGTTCAAGATCGCTTCGGTGCGTGCCCAGGCGTCACCGCAGGGCTCGTAACCGCGCTCTCGCTCGCCGTGCATCACATCGACGATTAGCTGATCGAGCCAATGCTTTTCACGAGCGTAGGACCCCCACTCGTCGACCAGGGCAGCTTCGTATTGCTCCATCGTCACGGGCTGGCGGGGGTCGCCTGGGCCGAGTAGATTGTTTACGAGCAAAGGCTGCTCATACTCGTGCATCAAATCACGCCAGATGGCGAAACCCTCTGCGTTCGGCCATTGACGGTGGATGTCCCAGCCAAGCGCGAGCGGTGGTGACATTTCAGGTTCATGGCTGCCACCCCACCACCATTCGGTAAGGTCGCGGAACGCCTCGATGCTGAGCGGCGCGGATAGGCGTTCGGTCTCGTCGATTTCCAATAATGACATTGTGGACTCCTTTGTTTTGGAGCCCCACGCAACATTTATATTGCGACCGACGTCGAAGTGTGATAGCGATGAACTTGCGACAGTTTACCGAATAACTCTTCGACGCCTCAGCAATTGCCGTTGCTGGGGCGTTTTCCGTTTAGGCGGCGACTAGCTCGTTGGCGGCAAGCCACTCGGAGGCGGCAGCCTCGCTGATGCGTGTGCACTTACCGATTTTAACGATCCGCGGTCCCTTACCCTCGGCTCGCAGTCGGTAAAAAGTCGCCCGGCAAATCCGATATCGTTGGCAGAATTCATCGACGGTCAACATGCTCGCTCCTTTTGCTGAACACAAAAAATCCCGCCGCAGCTTTTCCCAAAGCCTTGGCAGGTCACTGGCAAGATCATGCGCCTGAGTTGCTAAAAGTACGTTACCGTCTCTATCGATACCGTTCCGCAACTTCTATCTCCGTGAGGCGACGGCGATCGACTATGTATTCGAATTCTCCAATTTGGCGACTGTGGTCATTTGGCGGAGCTAGTATTGCATTCGCGGGGGCGTTCGTGACAAGGAGGACTCCCCCTTCGTCAGCGGGACAATTTAAGCCCCGCGCGAACATTTCAGCGACTTTACGTTCTGACGTCCAAGAAAACCCATATGTACGATACTCGTGATTTGACCATCGCTCACCGCGATAGAGGCGCCTTGGCGGCCCGCCATACCCTGGCAGAAGATTAGCAAGCGCCGGCGCGAGAACAGGATCGATAGAGAAGCACTCACGGATCCAGAGCCCTTGATTTGTCCAAGCGGAATGGAAAGCGTGTCTAATCGAATCTTTGACCGACGGAACCTGGGCTAGATGGATCAGTAACGCGTAGAACAATGCCGGCTTTTGCCTCGCCTCCCATAGGCAGCAATTAATTGAGTCGATGTTGTCGCTGACGATGCCACGTACAAAGTCCTCGACGGTTTCGAGTGGCACAGGAGGTTTGCCGTACGGATTTGAGTTTTGCATATGATTACGTCAGCCTAGTCTTTCCCGCGCGGCGCTTTCAATCCAATCTCAATCAACTGCCGGATCGCATCGGAAACGTTGGGGATCGGCTTTTGCTTCGCGCGCCATTTGTCGATCGCTTCCAACATGCTCTCGCTGAGGCCCACGAGCTTTTTGACCGGATAGATTTCGGGACGGGGCATCGGTACTCCTTACAAATAGCGCATATGCGTTATTGACAAGCGCATATATCGCATATACGCTATTTTCGAGCTTGAGGCAACAGCCCAGCCGAATCGGAGAGCAGCATGATTAATCTTGCCACCTTCAACCCCGCCCGCAGCACGCACATCTACACTCTTCCGGGTGCTTTCTTTTCTAACGGCGGCGCCTTTATGGAATTCATCTTTGAGCGCCGCCAATACGAGGCCGCAGTGCAGACGTTCGCCAAAGAGGCGAGCCCGGCCGGCATCAGCGAATCCCTTGCAGCAGCCCGTCGGTACGGCTTCAAAATGACCAGGGCCGAAGCCCGTGAGGCTGCCGTTCACGGACTGCGCGAGAGCCTTTCGGCGCTCGGCTACAGCGAAAGCGATATCGAGTGGCACGCCGCTCGTCGGGGCCGCCGCGATCGACATTTCTACTTCATGGACGAGCGCACCGCCGCTTCGACTTGGGACGAACTGCGGAAGCGCCGGACGCATTAGCGCTTGTTGCGGGGCGGCCGGGCTTTGGCTCGTGCCGCCTTGCGCGCTTCGTACTTCCGTTCCCATTCGTCCTCAATGCGCCGCTCCTCACGGCGGCGCAGCGCCTCGCGGGCTTGCTCAAGGGCCGCGTGAGAAAGATCCGCTTGCGCCATGCCGAGCGCATTTGAAGCGGCCGGGGGCGGTCCGGTTCGGGTGACCTGAATCATCTCCCACACGTCGGCCAACGTCGATAGAAACGCCTTGCCCGGCCGATAAACTCGCAACTGACCTTTGCGCGCTCGCCGCTTCAATGTGTCGGCCGTCACGCCACTTCCGTCGGGAAAAGCGATGCGCGCCAGTTCGTCGAGCGGCCGCAGTGTTTGGTCTTTCCAGTCGGTCACCGGCAATCGGTACCATGAGCCCGACGCCTCTGATGTTGACAATCTACATAAGTATCGGTTTGCACAGGTAATTTCTGGTTGCGTTGCCGTGGCGGTTGCGTTTCAATGTCCCGATTTAGGGAGAGTTTAATGCGGCGCATAATGATGGCGGTAGCCGCGTTGATCCTGCTAAGCGATGCCGCGTGCGCGGCGACCACTCAGGACAATGCCAAACGCGCGATACTGGCCAACAAATCTCGCATGTTCAAAGACCCGGATTCGATCCGAGACGCTTCGATCGGTGCTGTCGCTTCATGTCCAAGTGGCAATGGCGACTGCGTCTGCGTCGAGCTGAATGCTCGCAATTCAATGGGCGGGATGACAGGACTTCAGATTGTTGGGATTCGCATCAATGGCTCGGCGGCCGAAGCTTTTGGCCAAATGGCGGACACATCAAAGTGCGGGAAGCTGACGCCATTCCCAGCACTGAATGGTGTTCGCCGTTGATGGCCAACCGCCTTTCACCCCTACCCATAGGCAGTAGTTCACTGCCATTTCGGACCGCTACCCATCGATAATTTGACTCTCGCCACTCGCGCGCTTCGATGCGTGATGCCTCGCCCCAAGCGCCACACGCCCACCCACGCAGACGGCCGTCCCCTCAAGATCACGTTCGGCGAGATGCGCCGCATGGGAGTGCGTGGCGTCTTGGTCTACTGCCATTGCGGCCATCACACTGCGTTAGAAGCGGACCGCTGGCCCGATGAAGTGAGGCTGTCTGATATCGAGCGGCAGTTCGTCTGTCAGGGTTGCGGTTGCCGCGGCGCCGATGTGCGGCCCGATTTCGAGCGGGGCGACCCACGGCTTGCGATAAAGGGGTATCGAAACGCGTAGCCGGCCAAAAAGCGGCCCCAGCTAACAGGCGGCTGCTGGGTCCGTGGGACGCTCCGGCACGCAGGGGGCTTTGAGCCGGAGCACGGCACCAATCTGACCGATTGCCGCGAGTTCCCGTGCCGGAGGAGAGCGCCAATGAGCCTCGAGAACCGACCCATCGCCAAACGCGCGTTCGAACGATGGGCCGTCCCGGGTGGATGTCGCGACACTTGGAGGATCGCGCCACAGACCGAAAATTCAATTCTCTCAGCTGGAGAGTCGTTCCTTTGCAGATTCTCTCCCGCGTGGCCTAGGAGCTGCCAACTGAGGCGGCCTTACTCCTCGGTCTCGCGCCACATCTGCTCGCCACATGGGCATCTGTAGATGCGCACGGTGCCGCCAGTTCGGGCGTTCAGGAACTTCTGTAGCAGTCTGGTGCTGGCCGCACAGCGGTCACACTTGATCTGATTATCTACTGACGGGAATGCATCTCGCGCCGACTGGAGGGACATGGCTCTTGCTCCAAACTTTAGGCGGGAGCGCGGTAACGTCTCTCTGTCACCGATGGGTACCAAAGGTTCGCGCGGTGATGGAATACCTGTACGCCTACAATCCGGTTCCGGCTACAGGAACTACCAAAAATAGGCAACTTTAATCACAACAAGCCGGCCCGGGAGCGCTGAAATTGAAATTGACCGGAGAACGTCCCGCTCAGATCACGCCCACAATTATCAAAACTCCGAGCTCAACCAGTAGGAGCGTACCCGTTGCTGCGGAGATGAAAAACAAGTCACCTAATGACAGGAACTGCATGATTCGCCTCCCAATTTGCCAAAGAAGCGGCCCCCTACATCCCTTGGACGGCGTTAGCAGGGGGCAGGATGATGGGGCCGCTTCCTGGAGGTCCTTGACGCGTGCGTCCGGCGCCAAGCATTCGCATTCTAATCCAAATTTAAATCTCGACCATCATTTAATTTATTTAAATACATTTATCATTTTTAATGGTTAATCGGGCGACACTTGAAGGATTTGCCGATCCCCTAGTGGAGCGAGCCTGGTATTGGCTTTTTTGGCGGCGAGCTGTCTATCTGCTCGGTCGCGCCATTCGAGCGGCGAGCTCGGGCCTTACCTATATCGGGCGGCTGCCGCATGGTGTTGGACACGACCGACCGGCAGGCGTCCCCGCCGGGTCGATCGCCGGACCGTCGCTGCTGAGCGTCCCCAACTTCGACGGTCACATTTGCCAAATGGGCGGTCATCTCGATCGCTTCCGCTCGGCAAATTCTCAAAAACTCATCGTATTCCGTCCGCTTCAACATGCTGCGTAAGCGACGCGCGAATTGTTTGCGGGTGATGCGCTCTATTTGAAGCGCGCGACGTAATGCCCGGTTGTCGACCTCAGTCATCAGCGCGCTCGGGCCAGCGCCATGCCGTGAACTCGACGTCCGCGCCATCGAGATCGTCGAACGCCGGATCTCGCGTCTCGCTGGTCGGCTGCGGCTTGGCTGGCTCGCGCTGGTGCTTGCGATCTTTCGGCGGGATGGTCATCACAGCATCCGCTTTTTCTTCGCGTCGGTGACTGCCGAAACGACGCGGCCGGGCAGCTCCGCCTTTAGCTGGCGCAACTGGCCTTCGACGCGCGCCAGCCCGTCCTTGTCAGCGCCGCGGGCATCAATGGCGATCGACACAGGCGCGCTCACGTTGCCGGCCTCGGTAGCAGCGCGCGCCATGTTGCCGACCATTCCGCCTTCAGCATAACCGCGCAGGCTGTCCAGATTGGCGACACCGATGCGACGCACCGTCACTGCGTCCATCACATATTCGCCTTTGTGGACGACGCCGGCCGGCTCGTATTTGCCACCGGGGCCGGTGTAACCGCCATTGGCGAAATTGATTCCAGCCTTTGGGATCGCGTAACTTCCTGCGGATACAGCTTCGCTGAAGCTCGCGCCGCCGCCACCGCCGACCCCGAAAAGACCGCCGAGCATCCCCAAGAACCCACCGCCCGACGAGCCGCCGAACGCAGAAGCGAACAGTTTGTCGGCCGCCATCTGCATCAGCTTGTCACTGATCTTGCCAAGGGCATCGAGGCCGGCGGACTTGAACGCGTCCCACGCGCTCGCGCCGCTACGGATCTGCTGGCCGAATGTGGTGAAGAATCCGCGGTTGACGTTCATCCCCTCGACCATGAGGGAGTCGAGTTGCTTCCGGGCGTTGCCAGCATCGTTCAAGGCTTGCTGGAATTGAGGCAGCGCGGCGCCGGCAACCTTCGCCTGGTCGCTCAACTCCTCCATTTGCTTGGCTGAATAGTTCAAAGCGGCACTGAACTCGTTCACGTCCTTCGGATTGACCAGCCCGCGATCGACCCAGCTTTGAAACTGGTCCGCCATCGCCTTCGCGGCGTCCTTCGTCCGGAAAATGCCAATCTGCGCCATTGCTCAGTGCTCCCCATTGATCGACATGCGCGCACCGACACGATCCGCTGGCCATTGACACAAAATCTGCTGGTCGATTCCGTCCGCCCTGATGACGGTCAGTTCGGCGAAGCCACCCACCCGGGAGAAACCGTCCTCCGCTGGAATACGCCGTTGCAGTTCAAGCAACTTGCGCATGCCCCTGGCGATCGCATCGAGCGCGTCATCAGGATTCGGTTCAACAAACCCGGACACCGAAATCAGTTCGTCCGATGGCCAAGGACCGAAGAACGTTGGGCCGACGGGACAGACGAGATAGGGCGGCCAATCGCCCATGCTGTTGTGATCGCCAGGCGTCCGAATGAAAAAGATCATTGGGCGACCGTGGAAAAAGCCCGCCAGATTTAGTTCGAACGGCCGATCCAATTTGAATTGCTGGACGATCACGGGCAGATCGCGCGAAACGATGCTGACAAGCTCGTCGAAGCTCGAAGCGCGGCACGTTAGCTCGCGCGCTGCTGTGTCCAAGCCGAATGAGTTGCCGCGCCCCGTGATCACGCCTGGCCATTCGGGAATCGCGTGCACCTTGGACCGGAATTCGCCAACGAAACCATTATCGTCGTAGCTCGCCGCGTCCGTTGCGACAAAAATGCAATTGTGTTTTCTGGACGCGACAAGATTATTCGCGGTCATCACCGGATCGCCCTGGTGGCTATGTCGAACTTGATACCGATTTCGCCAGCAACGTCGAAGATCGACTCCAAACTCGGCGGCGACGGACCTTCTTTGACTTGGCGCAGCCGATCGAAAGCGCCTTCGCGAACCTTTTTCAGCTCCGCTTCATCGGCGCCGCTGCGGACGCCGTTCAACACCGCGGCTTCGAAGTCGAGGACGATCGTTTTCAGTTGGTCCGTCATGCGAAATCGCCGCCGACCAGAAATTCGATGTCTCCGAAGACGCCGTCGCCACCCGAACGCTTCGTGACCATCAACGATCCCGCCAAGTACTGAGACAAGAGCGCGGTTTTTCCAGATCGATTGATGACGTGGGGGCCAGGCACAAGCGTAATCGTGCCGGTGCTGTACGTCATAAACCCGATATTGAACCCGTCGTGCAAATCGTTCGGCACCGTAACCGTCACGTTGCTCGTATCGTCGCTGCGGAAGATTTTGCCCTCATCGTTCCGCGTGATGACCAGATTGCCGGTGAATGGCACAATGAAGCCACGTTGCTTCGCGTAGTCGTAGCTCACGGCTTGAACCTTTCGATTTGATCGTCTGACAGCGCGACCGCGCGGTCGTGCCAGTCGTTGACGATGATACGTGGGGCAAACTCGAAGTGTTGCAGTGCCCGAAGACCATCTTCGAGTCTGTTGCGCGAGGCGAAGTGCCAAGAACGGATGGTCTCGCCCTGCGCTACGTTCGCATTTGCCAAGGTGCGGTCGATCGCGGCCAGGCGCGCCCACGCTTCGCGGAATGCGCTGAGTGCTTCGACGTAGGCCGCGCCGGCCGCCTGGCGCTCGGCTTGGAGCTGTTGCCGGTTCATCGCTCGGTCTGTCCCAGCGCGCGCGCGAGATCGGCCGGCAGCGGCGTCTTGGCCGGCGCAGCCTGGCGCGGATCATTCGGCACGCCGGCGCCGATCCGGAAATCGACATCGGGCTGGGCGGCCTCGGTGACCTGTTTCGCCGCGGTTTCGGCAGTGAGTTTCTTGACCATGGGGTGTCCTTTCGTGGGTTGTGGGGTTAGGCGGCGATCGCGGTATCGCGGGCGATTTCCGCGACGATGCCGCTCGGGTTGGGGACTGCTTCGGCGATGAACGCGTCGAGTGCGTTTGCCGTCGGCAGATCGGCCAGTTCACGCGCGTCGGTGGACAGCGCCGCGGCGGCGTTCACCAGCAAGTTCACGGCCACGCGCTCCCGTTCCAACTCAGCGGACATTCCGGGGCGGACGACATCGATCACGCGTGCGCGAGCGGCATCCACGGTCTCGCGATCGGCGCCGATCAGTTCGGGCGCTTCGAGGATCGTCTGCAGGTACAATGCCGACATTGTCGGAATGAGCGCGCGCAATTCCTGCGGCGACTTCCCGGCGAGGCGATCACGCACCTGGCCGCGCAGGACGGCGCCGGCCGTGTCCGTCTTGTCGATCGCCGGAAGCTGGACAGCCGCGCGCTTTTCGTCGGTCCGAGCAGCGAGCCGCTGCACCAGCGCGTTGATCTTAACAAGGTCGGGCGCCTTCTGCTTCAGTTCGTCGCGACCCTTTTTCTGCTTGCCGGTCGGGGTCAGATCGCGATCGCCAATGTTCGCGGCGATCGCGGCGAGGATCGCCCGGTGCACGTTGGTGATGCGGGCTGCCGCGGCGCGGACGTGAATGTCGCCGATGTCGGCGGTTGAGTTGGTGAGGTGGTCGAAGTAGCGGTCGTTCATTGTGCTGGTGATCCTTGATTGTCTGTCGCCGTCACGCCGCCGCGCTTGCGCGCTGCGTATTGGTGGGCTGGAAGCTGGCGAGAAATGTGGGAACGTGCATTCCCCAACGGCCGGCGATCTTCTTCGCGCCAGGCACGCGGCCACTTTCGAGCGCATGGAAAGCGCCCTTCTCGGTGCGACCGATCACTCTGCCAATGGCAGCGGCGCCCCAAATGAGATCAGTTTCTGGATTGTCGATCTTCACGACCGCGAGACTCCATCGTGGGGCTCGCTACATCGGGCAATAAAAAAGGCCGAGGCGCGAGCACATGTTGTGCTGTTCGCTCTCGACCATCCCGGTCGTTCGGCTTCTTACTCGCGCTAGGGCATCCCGCCCGTCAGTCGCCATCCCGGCAACGCGAATTTCCGCCTAGAAACTACGTACTGCCAGAAACTACCACTTCATTAGTTAACAAATTCCTTAACCAAACTCGCCTTCGGCCGCGGCCAGTTCTTCGGCATGATCGGCTCGCGGAATCAGATGCGCGTACGTGTCGATCGTGATTTGAATGGAAGCATGCCCGATGCGTTCGGACAGCTCTTTCAGGTTCAAGCCAAGCCCGATCGGCGGCCGCGCAAGGCACCAACTGGCGAAGTAATGCCGTAGGCTGTGGGCGCCCGTGTACTTCGCCTTTACGACCGGCCTTCCCTCGTCATCACGTTGTGGCTTTCCGCTTCTGTCCAGCACCGGCACGGTGATGCCGGCCTTTTCCCAAGCTGGAATGAGGCCGCGCTCAATGATGTTCGAGTGCGTCTCGACCTTTCCAGATCCATTGGGAAATACGAGATGCTGTTGCCCGTCCGACTTCGGACATTGAAGCTTCCACGTCTTGAGCGCGGCGAGCGTCTTGGGCGGGATCGGGACCGTCCGCTGACTGTCGGCAGATTTGGGGTTGCCAATCGCATTGTATCGGTCGGCGCGCTGGCGAACGTGCAGTTCCTTCTTTTTGAAATCGACGTCTTGCCAGCGCAGCCCGCGCAGTTCGCTCGCGCGCAGGCCGCAACGGACTGCCGTGAGGAAGAAGGCACGCCACCGCTCGTTGCCGGTTTGCTGCAGCAACGCATCTATTTCACGCGGTTCGGGGATATCTCTACCGATAACCAGCTTGCGCTTTTGGCGTCGCTCGACCTTCCGCTTTCGGCGGCGATTCGCCGTCATCGAGCGGACGACGTTATGACCCACCTTCCCGCGCTCCAAAGCGTCGCTGAGCAGGCTGGAGAGCGACGTCGTGACCTTCTTGACCATCACCGCCGACCGCGCCTCCGCCTCTTTTTGGCCGGGCGCCGGAACGCCGTTTCGAAGCTTGTCTTGCCAATCCCGGACGGCGGCCACGGTCAGTGCCGGAAGCTTCAAGCCGCCCAAATAGGGGTTGATGTGGAACTTAAGATGCTGCCGATACTGATCCACCGTCGCGCGTTCGAGATCGCCGCAACCGTCAATCCAGAGGTCGCCGGCTTCCTCGACGGTGATGCTGCGGCTAGTGGGGGTATGAACTCCCTTCTTCACGTCAATCCGAACTTGAGCCTGGAAGTCCTCGGCATCCTTTTTGCGATCGAAAGTCTTTATGTGCCGGCGCCGCTTGCCTCGGTTATCCTTCTCAGCGGTTGAATACTGGACAACGTAGGCTGAGCGTTCTTCCCCGGCCTCGGTTTTCCACGTCCGTTTTCTGATCGACATGTTGCGCCCCTCGCGTCCCTGAGAACTGGCGGGAGTATACGGTAGGCGCAACAAAAGCGCAACATGAAGCGAAATTATATAGCAAAATCAGCGAGTGATAGCGGATTTCTACTCCGCGGGTTGCAGGTTCGAGTCCTGCCGGGATCGCCAAACTGTTTCTGCCACCAACGATTTCAATAAGTTATCGTCATTATTGCATAACTCATCGGGCTGGTTAGGCAATCGGATGTCGAATCCGCCTTCGAGCTTGGTCATAGCGGCAACTGCGAGCTTCTTGCGCGCGGCTTCGCGGCAGTATCGCTCTATCTCGCGGATATCGGTGTGACCGGTGATGGACATGATTTCCAGCGCGCTGCATCCAGCCTCAGCTAAGCGCCGACACGCGGCTTTGCGCATGCCGTGTGGTGAAGACTTTGGAGGCAGGCCAGCGTTGCTCGCCGCTTCGCTGATCCACGCGGAGAAGGCTTTCTCGCTGCGGGCGCGGCCGTACATAGTTGCGATGAAGGCCGGGCCATCCTTTGGGCAGTCGGCGATATAGCGCGCAAGATCGCTATGCACGGGGATGCACAACTCAACATGGCCTTGGCTCTTCTTTGTGCTAATGACAAAGCCGTCCTTGGTTAGGTGCTGCCAGCCAAGGCGCACGGCATCCGAGCGGCGCAGGCCAGTATGCAAGAGCACCTCGAAGGCAAGCCGTAGCGGCGTGCCAACCTCGTGGTGCTTTCGGAACTTGGTGATGTCCTCCTCGGTCCAGGTCCGATGGCCAGTTGTTTTGAGCTTCACTTTCTTGGCCACGACCACGGGATTATCCGAGCGTAGGCCAGCCGACACGGCATAGTCCATTAGACCTTTAAGCCGCTTCCGGAAATTACTCGCGGCGGATGGCGTATCGGCCATCTCGTCAATCAGCTTGTTGACGTGTTTTGGCTGAAGGCCAGCAATCGGCCCTGCCCCGTGCTTGTCCACAAACCGGTCCAAAACGCCGCGATAGGTCGCCTTTGTCGTTTCGGCCAGTACCTTGAATTCAGTCGAACCGTAATAGCCGTTAACGGCCGCCGCTATGCTGCCCGCCTTAATACGTCGCACGTCGGCGGTCGGCTCGTCGGTCATGGCCGCACGGTAGGCCGTCCAGAATTCGGCCGTGTAGAGAGGTGCAGGCAGAGCAATTTGCGCCCTGCCCGGTCGTCGCAGGTATACGCGGGCCTTGCCGTGCCGATCGATGTATTCGTTTACGTATTTTGGCTTTCGCTGCCGCATGCCTTGTCCCAATAACCGTCGTCATCATTTGCAACTGAAACACCATCGAACAGCTGATCGAGCTCCTGGCGGTCCCACAGTACAACGCCGAGCATCTGTTTCGGCGCCGGAATATTGCCCGCCTTGCGCTGGAGGTCGAAGTGGCTGGGACTGATCCCGAGATATCGAGCAGCGTCTGCACGGCGTAGGCCACGCGGCTGCACACGATTGTCGTTGGCGGGAGCGGGCAAGAGCGAGCCCCTTAATAAAAATGCTCTGCTTACCTCGCCGGCCGAGCCGACGCACAAGGAGACCGGTTGACTTGCCGCGTCGGGTCAATGGGTATCGACCATCCACTGGCGGCGAATCAACCGGCCTCATGGGATTATACCATAGCGGGATCGGGCTTGGCGGCAGCGGCCGGTGCGTGGGGGAAGATCATCCCTTCCGAGGCTTCGCAGCAATAACCGCTAAGGGCGAAGTCGCGACGGTCGACCTGATGCATGCGCTCGATCCACTGGGCGAGCCCGAAGGCGCGGCGCAACATTTGCCGCGCGAGGTCTTTGCGCTCCTCGTCGCTGCCCGTTCCGTCGTCGATTCCATGGAATATCTCGGCTGCATCTTTGTACAGAAAGACAGCCTGCGCGAGAGCCTCCTCAGCCGTCACTGGGCGCACCAGCGAGAGCATGTTGGCCACATCTTCTGCCGCATCGAACTCCCTGTAATCGGCGGAGTCGCCGTCGTTTTGCTTGTGCTCGAACGCGAGCGTCAGGTCGCGAAATAGCGCCAGCATTCCCATACCGGTCGAGACGGGTGTTGATAAACCGACACCAGCGCTAGCCTTAAGATTTAGATTAGTCATTTATAACCCCACTTCGTCCGGCTCATTTGACCGGCCCCGAAACTGTGGTACCAAAGATTCCATGAAAGGTCAAACCTTGGTACCAAAGAAAAAGCGCGGGCCACCAGCTACTGGGCAAGGCATACAGGTACAGGTTCGCCTGCAGCCCGACGATCTTGCTGCGGTTGACGAGTGGATGGCTCAGCAGGATGCCGCTCCAACGAGGCCAGAGGCCATCAGGACGCTGGTGCGGCAGGCGCTGAAGTCCAGGCCGAAAGGCTAATGGCCAAACGGTACACGATCCCACAGCGCGGCAAGATTTCCGCCGACGAGCCCATCACGGTTGATCTACTCGAACGTTGCCTCGACCGGCTTGGTATCGCCATGGAGCGAGCGCCGATGGGCGGCGAAGTCTATCTTCCGATCTTTGAGTGGCTTGAATCTGAACTAGCTGCCGCGAAAGCGAAAGAAGACATGCTAGAGCGGGCGCGTGTTCGAGCTGCGCGCTTTATGCAAGAGCACTCGATAAAGACATGACCACGGAAAACGAAAAACCGACCCATAAAGAGCGCGGCGCGATCCGCAACATGCCCCTCTATCCCAGTGAGGCGCAGATTGCGCGGGCTGTGCTGGGTGATCGCGCCACCGACTGGAGGCGCATTGCCAGAGTCCTAGAGGACAAGGAGGGGCTGCCAAAAATCAACGAGTTGATGGGCGGCAGATTCTGGCCTGCGGTGGTCGCGTTCTTCTACGGGTGGCAACACATTTCGCTCGATAATGCGCGGGTTGAGCCGACCAGCCGGGCCTAACTCTAGAATTCAGTTTGTGCCGCCTCCAGGTGGGGCGAGAAAAGTAGCAGTTGCCCTCCCCGCCGCGCGCGATCTAAAATTGCGGCGGGTCTGGGGGATTCCAATGGGACTATTCAAACGCAACGAGAATTGGGAGCGCACGTTCCGGCTCAGAAGCCACCACGGCGTCTCAAGGGGACTGCTTGCCGTCCTATTTTGGCTCTGGGGCTGTGTCGGACTGTTGTTCAATGCCGGCACGCTGTTCGGGCTCACCGGCAGTGTCGGCGTTGGAACGTCGGCCTATTTGACAGCAACCTGCCTGGTGTGGATCGGAGGCATGGTTTTGTTCGGTATAGGCGCCCTACTCGCGCAGACTGACTTTGACGGTGAGCGGCCGATAGCAGACGACTACGGCGACGTTCGCGTTACTAGATAAATCATGGCAAGCCGAACCTATCGAGTAATTGTCGGGCTGCCTCATCAGAGATCACACAATGCCAGACCCTAAAAATCAGCACTTATTGGACTATCTTGGCTATTATCTCTCGCTCACGCACTCGCCCCGCTATGCGGTCTTGATTTCGGGGCCGTGGGGTGTTGGAAAAACTTATCAGGTAAAACGGTTTCTCCAACACCATCGGCCCGAACCCAAAAAACTCCTCTACGTAAGTCTTTATGGCCTGTCGACTCTCGATGAAATTAGGGACGCGCTGTTTCAAGCCGCCTATCCTCTACTCACAGGAAAACCAGCCAAGCTTTTTGGAAGCCTGCTTACTGCAGGCCTGAAGTACGTGAAGGTGGATACCGGCAGCATTAGCGTGGGCGACGTCATCGGTTTCAGCGCCGACGTTTACGTTTTCGATGACCTTGAACGATACGAAGGGAATAAAAGCACCGCATTAGGTTACATCAATCAATTCGTCGAGCACGAGGGCGCCAAAGTAATAATCATTGCCAATGATAAAGAAATTAAGGCCGGCGAGGACTACGAGCGCCGCAAAGAGAAGTTGATCGGGAAGGTTCTGGAAGTCCAATCATCTTTCGATGAGGCCTTCTCAGCGTTCGTCGCCTTGGTTGATGACAAGTTCACCCAAGAGTTCTTCAAAAAAAATGCGGAGGAAATTTCCTCTCTTTATAAGCAGTCGAAAAAGGACAATCTGCGCATCCTTCAGCAAACCATGTGGGACTTTGAGCGGGTATGCAAGGCCGTAACGGATGAGCACCGAGGGCATCCCGATGCAATGTTGACACTGTTGCGCCTGTTCTTCGTGCTTTCGTTCGAATTCAAATCCAATCAGATTAATGCCGAAGATCTCGAAAAGGGGCGCGGGCTAGCAGCTATGGTTCAAGCCCACGTCGAAAAGGATAAAGAACCCTCGCCCATGAGGCGAGTTGCCGATCGATATCAGAATGTCGATATCGATGACTCTATTCTGTCCAGTTCGGTTCTTGTGAACTGCTTGGTCCGCGGCATTGTCGACCCCAATGAAATTCAGGCCTCCCTCAATGCGAGCAGCTTCTTTGTAAAGGTCGCCGACGAAGCTCCCTGGCGCACGGTCTGGCATTGGACAGAACGCACCGAGAGCGAGGTACTGGCTGCCGTGGCCAAGATGAGCGAGCAGTTCGAGCAGCGGGCATTCACAATCGAAGGCGAAATACTTCACGTGCTCGGTCTTCAGCTGTTTCTTTCTGACATCGGAGTGATCAAGTCTTCAAAGCGGCAGGTTGTCGAGGACGGAAAGCAATACATCGACGATCTATATAAGACCAAGAAACTCGAAGCGACGCAGCGCGATGACTATGCGCTCCGCTTTGACGGCTATGGCGGGTTGGGCATACAAAGTTCTGACACTTTGGAATACCGAGAACTTTTCCAGCATCTCCGAGAAAGCAGCGCGAAAGCCCTCCGCGATACATACCCAGAGAAGGCGTCTGAACTGCTTGAGGTCATGAAAACTGACGTCCAGTTGTTCTATCGTCGACTGTGCATAACCAATAGCGACGACAATATCTATTACAACACCCCTCTTCTTACGTCCCTAGATCCGGACAAGTTCGTCCTTACGATGCTAGATCTTCCAATCGCGGACGAGCATGTTGTGTTCATGATGTTCAAATCTCGGTATGACCACAGTCAATTAGATAATGATTTGTCGACTGAGAAGCCGTGGGCAGAAGCTGTAAAGAGGAAGCTTCTCGATGCCTGCGAAACGAGCGGCCCTATCACCGGTAAGCGGATCAAGATGCGTGTAGCTTATTACATGAAGGCTATTCCCGACGTCGCCGCCGTTTCGGGAAAATGACGTGCAGAAGCAGTTATCGATTGATCAACGCTTGGATCGCCTTGGCCAGCATGTTGTGCGCGCGAGGCTATTCCTGGATCTATGGAGCTATTTTGAGCTCGATGAGACACGGCAGCACATCATCGAGACGATGAGCGACTACAATGAGTTTTTCAGGTTCACCCCGCACGCATATCTTCTCACTTACTGCATCTACATCGCAGGAGCCTTCGAAAAGAGGAGCGACACGATAAATTTTGGAGCTTTGATCCGCGATATGAGGGGCGCTGGTCATCTGCAGGGATCGCAAGAAGCGGAGGTCGCGGCACTCATGCTGACGGCCAAATCTGCAGCCGGGAAAGTGGCCATTCTACGTAACAACGCATTCGCCCATCGAACCAGCGCGGTTTCCTACAATGATGTTTTCGATCTAGCAAAGGTGTCTCCCGCCGAGCTGCGCGAGTTGACCGATGTAGCCCTGAAACTGATCAACGCGATGGCCGCGATCCGAGGAATCACCAAACAGTATTTCACCGAGTTACCCACCAGAGACGCGATCAGCATGATGGCGGCACTAGCCAACAGAACTAGAAATTAGCAATCACTCAGGGAGTCGAGCGACGCGACTTAGCGCCTCCGACGCCGGACAGTTCACGGTTCTGACGCGCCAACACTACCAACCCTGTGCCGCGCGATCTCAGCACCGCACGCGTCAACCACGATTACAACCGTGCCCGCACCACGGTCACATTCGGGATCGCTGGCGATGTCCCGAGCAACACGGGCGCCGTATTGGACCGCCAGTTCAGCAGTGCCAAATAGCTCCCCCTCATCGTCCGCCTGTAAATGTCCGTTGTGGATGATCGGGAAGTAATAGCGTCGCATAGCCGCGGCCCTCGTCCTAGGTCCGATAGCGCCCGCGATAGAGCCGTTCGCGTTCACGGCGCCGCTGAAACCAAACAAACTGCCAATACCAAATCCACCAGACCCGCCAAACGCCGACGCCCACAACTGGTCAGCCGCCATCTGGGCCAGTTTGTCGGCAATCTTACCTAGCGCATTCAGGCCAGCCGTCTTAAGCGCATCCATCGCAGATGCGCCGTTGCGGATTTGCTGGCCGAATTCGACTAAGAACCCGCTGTTTACTTGCTGCCCAAGATCGGCAAGTTGCTTAATGGTTGCGTTGAAACGGAGCGCTGAGGCCTCGCTAGACGCCATTGCTGCAGGAATGTTGTCGCCGAAAATATCCTTGAGCTGATTGGCAATAGCCAAGTCTTGAGGAGTAAAAAATGCCGTTTGCCGACCGCGAGATATGTCGCTTTCGACCTTGGCCTTGGCTAGAGCTTCAGCGGCAAGTCCTGCATCCTGCGCAAGATCTTGAATTCGATTGCGGACCTGGTCGGTAATGGGGATGCCTGCTTTTTGTGCCGCCGCAAGCAATTCAGTCTCAGCGCGCAGTTCAGCCTGTGCCGCCGAGCCCTTCCCCATGGCCTCGGCATCCGCCTCTGCCCTGGCCGTGTGCTTTATGATGGATTCGGTCGCACGATCGTAAGCGTTCGCGCCACCATCACCACCGCGCGTCGGTAGTTTTGCAGCATTAGGATCATCTTTGTTGGCAGCGGCGGGGCGTGCGGAAGGTGTGGGTACGCCGTTGGGAAATTCAACCTTGGACTGCTGCTCGGCTGCGGCCTGCAGCATTTGAGCGGCAAGTTGAGCCTTGGCGCGGATAAGCTCCAGGCCAGCGATGATTTCAGGATCGCCCTTGCCTGACGCCTGCATCCGCTCAATAACGCGCGTAAGCTGATCTACGTCCTGCGTTGCGCCCTGCGTGTCCTTGCGCACGATATCGAGTGCGTCAGCGTAGGCGCTGAACTTCTCCTGTCCGCTGCCGGTCTGGATATTCTGCGCCGCCAGCGTCTTCGTTAGAAGATCCTGAGCCTTTGCAATCAGGTCATCAAGCCAGCCAGCAATGTCGGCAGCAGTTGATTTGAACTGTGCAGCCAACTGCGCTGAGGACTGCTTCCACGCTCGATCGAACGCGGCAGCCTTGGCAACGGTCGCGCCGTCGATGACCGCACCAGCCGCCTCTGCCCCCTGCGCAATATCCTCAAACGACTTACTGCCGTTGCGAAGCGCCTCAACCCAGCTTTCGGAAAGGCCGAGCATCTGCGCGGCCTTCGTTTTTTCCGGCATTGAGCCGAACTTGTTAATCAGATCGCCGGCTATCACCAAAAGCTGGTTTAGGCTGATAACCTGCCCGTTGCGGTCCTTGTACTTGATGTTGTTGGCATCAAGCAGTTTCGTCAGAGAATTTTCGTTTTCCTTGGCATCTGCCAGTAACGAAGCGACCTTGCGCAGATCGTCAACCGACTCCTTGGACGATACGCCACCCTGCCCCGCCGCGAATTGGATCTGCTGAAACCGCTCCGCAGTTAAGCCAGTAAACTCTGCGTTCTTCTGCAAGTCGGCCAGTTCGCTATTGACCTTGGTGAGCGCGGCCAGAAGCCCCCCAACAAGCCCCGTAACACCAGCTGCTGCAACGCCGAGCGACGCAAACCCTCCGGCAGTTGGGTTAAGGCTAGCGAACGATCTTTCGATGCGATCAATTGCTGCATCGGCCATATCGCCGGCTTGGTTCAGGTCGCTTTGGAATTGATCCAACTTCGCGCCGAGTTGGACGACTAAATCGTTTGCCATTGGTATCCTGTCGGTGAGTACGCGCATGCTCGCGCGGGGTTGCGCACTACGAGCGCAATTCTGTGCCGTCCCTCGGACGGATATTGACCACTGGAATATTGACGATCAGGAGCGCATATAGCGTAGATGGCCAAATTTACCGCGATGCTTGAAGTGAGGCTGATCGCTCTTCTCCCGCGAAAGTGGGAGTGGCAGGTTTGGGAAGACGACGCCTTGCTGATGAGCGGCCATGAGACTTCGCGGGAAACGGCTCAGATAGAAGGGAATAGCGCCCTGTTTTACCTACTTCGTACGCCGAAGTGACAATTCGAAGCGCCCTAACCGAATTAGGTCGACTCCCTGCCGAATAGGGTGTCTAGTCGCTTCATCACCGCTCGGCGCACGGCTTCTATCGGTGACTGAGAGTATTGTGCTCCCGCCCAATCGAGCAGGGAGCATTGTGATGCGACATCATTTCAAGCCATCATCTACATCATTTGAATACCGTCTAGATCGAGAGGCGACCAGCTTGCGCAAGCAGGCTGAAGGAATGCCCACCAGCGTTCGGCGCGACGAGCTACTGCGGAAGGCGCGGCAGATCGATGTTGCCATTGAAATCAACGCGTGGGTGACCTCTCCAGGTCTGCAAGCGCCAACGTAATTTCCAGGCTCAAGCCACCGGATTGAAACCGCTAGCAGGCGCTGACATGCGATCGATTAGAAGATCTTTCGGCTCCTACAATCACAAACTGGAAAGCGTGCTGCTTGTTGCGTTGCTGATTGTGACGACTGCTCTGTTCATAGTCTGAACTGCCCGGCTCCTATGCCGTTCCGGTCATGTTGTTATTCTTCGATAAGGTGCGCATTTCTTTCTAAAGCGTTTTCACAGTGGCTTTTGTGTCGGGGTGCTCATGCTTATTTCTCGCGCGACCCTTCTCGCCCAACGTCTTAGCGAACTCTGTTCTGAACTTTCGGAATTGGAGAGCCTTCGGCTTCAGATCAAAGAAGCCGAGAGACGCGTCCGCAGTTCTCCCGTATCCCGGCCGGCTCAGTGCAATTTGGTCAGCGCGCGTGCCGCGCCTCTGCTCCGACGATAGCGAGCGCCTTGATGCATAGAGGCTGTGCCGCGGCAGCGTTTACCCATCACTGACATGGAAAACGCCGCGAATCCTCTGGACGGGATGCTTCAAAGCCCTGAGCGAGTGGAAGAGATTCCCAGTTGGCGGCGCTGGTGCTACGCTCCCTGCCCATGGATTGGCACAGGGCTTATTTCTTAGCGTCGTTAGTGTGGCTGGCCATGGTCGCCGCCGCGCTTCTTTATTACTTGCTTTTCGCCGCTTGATCGCGCGAGGCAAGGCCCGCGCGTGCGGTTCCAGAATTAACTCGGGCCGCGCCCATCAAGCTTAACGACGGAATGACCGCGCGAGCACCGATTGCAGTCGCTAGGCTGCAAACATGGCGAAACGCAACCGTCAAAAAGGCAAGCCGACATGGGCACCATTCGATCCGGAGATCGCGGCTCGATGGGCAGAAATCCTTCGCTTGCGAGAGCAGATTAAGAAGGCGACTGCTAGGCGCAAAAAGAAGATCAGACGGCCGCACTGACCGTCCCTGAGGGAGCGACCGATCGAGAATAGATCAGACTCGTCTCGCGGTTTATGCTATCGAAGCCAATGAGAGCAATTGTAGTCACGGGTTTGGTCCTGATCTGGGCCACGTCGGCCGCAGCCCAAACAACCGCGCGACAACAGGTCCAGCACGAGGTGATCTCACCGCCGGCTGCTGCACGAATGACAATGAGCTTCTCGTTTCTTAGATCAGAGCGCTGCATTAGCCTCTTCGACAATCCAGAACTCCGGCTTAAAGATGTTCCGCAAGGAGCGGCTTCAATCCTTGTGCTCTTTTCCCAGGCCGATCGAGAATATGGCGGCCAGGAAGTTCCCCTGCCTAAGAACGGCATCCTTCCAGCTGGCGCTCTTCGCACGTTCGCGCCTTGCAATCCCGGCGTCTACCAGTATGAGGTGACGGTCAAGTCGGTCGCTGGCGAAATACTAGCAAAGGCGCGGCAATCACGTTCATTCCCAGACGATCAGGAGTGGAAAGCGCCTCGTTAGCTAGCGCATCCGTCTTGCTCGGATCGACCAAGTGGCCGTTGGCGCCGTACCGGTAAAGACGGATTGCGCATTGAGGTAGAACGGCGTGGTGGCGTTGGTCATGCGTCGGCGCGACGGCTTCATCGACGGAAAGATGTTGTTGATGTCCATCTGCCAATGCGCACATGGTGAGTGCTCGTCTCTGCTTTGATGCAATCATTTGATCTCATCCGGCCACCGCTTCAGAACCCGAATCCGGATTCCGTTAGCATCGATTTGCGTATGCTGCGCGAAGCCGCCAACAAGTCCGCCGACCGTCACGCTGCCGAACGTGCCTTCGGCGGCTCGGTTAAATCTTGCGGCATGCTGCTTCTCTAGCAACCGCAGTCCATCATCAGGAAAATGCATTCCCGATGAACCATCTACGCTAGGCCTGATGTACCGCTCGACTGCGGCTCCTTTGAAAAAGCCGTGGTCAAAATGGCATTCCGTGACGAAGATCGATGGACCGACATTTTCGGACCAACCCGCCAGGACGACGTCGCACCGGCCGGTCATGTTAAGGCCGACTGCCTTCGCCCGAGTGGAGCACGCCTTAACCAGATCCGGCATTGCATCTGCAAGCGAACGAAAATCGGCGAAGTGATTTTCCATCAGAAGTCCCGAAAGCAGATGCGGCACCGTCGACATTCCGGTGACCGCAAAAATTGCGTTGTGCTCCGGAATCGTGTGGACTTTGGTTCCCACGCCGCAAAGTTTAGCAGACATCGGGTCGTGCCAGGCGCCATCGGAAAAGACGTGAATCGAGTCTGAAGACTTGAAAGCCGAAATCGCAGTCATCTGTCCACGCCCTCGTCATCATCAGACCCTTCGTCAATCACCACGATTTCAGCTTCGTCGATGAAGGTGCTAGTGATGCTGAAAGTCGCGAGAGCTGCGGTCGCGATAGCCGTAAAAATTGGCATTGAGATCTCCGTTCTGGGATTTTGTGGTCGGCTGCATGATTAACCAATGCAACCTCTGATACCCCATCTTTTCAATTGCAGATGCGCGTGAATTGGGAGGGCGCCGGTCTGTAAAACGCCCAGCTTGGAAGGATTGGAAACACCCCTCCCCAGCCCATCGCTAAAGGATGCCGCGTCGCCGCTGCGCTGCTTCGATGCGGCGGCGGGCTGCCTGACTGTTGGTCCGTGCCCGGCTAAGCTGCGCTGAGGTGTCCTTGCCGTACGCTCCCCAAAGAACCAAGCTGATCTCGTAAAGCTTGGCCTCTGTAATCAACCGTCTCGGAATGTCGCCGCTATCATCCCACTCCTCAACAACCGGCGTAAAAGAGACGCTGACCTCGGTCACCGTGCCGTTGCCCACAGTAGCTAAAGCCTCTTGCCCTAACGGCGCCTCGGGATTCGGCTCCAACGAGTAGTAAAGGCCGATATTGTTCGAGCGAAGTTTTAGGGTGCCGTTACTGATGCGCCCCAGTGGCCTGCTTTGATCGTGCGCCCAGAGCGCGGCGACATCGGGGTTTTGCGCGAGGTGCTTATCGAAGGCGCCTTTCGCGAAGCGCTCCTCGAAGAGCCCCGCGATGATCGCGGGCCTATTCCACGCAATGGCAAATCCTGAGATAGTTTCAGCCATTGCGTCGCATCGCTCGCAATCTCTTCTCGCGCTTTTCCTGCATCAGCTTGCGCGCGATCACGGCCGGCGAGTCGGAGCATTCTGAGTGCCGGCTTTCCCCAGGGAGCTTGACGCTGCGGCGGACTGGCTTTCGGTCAGCCACGTCGGACGTGCGTTCAGAACCTTTAGACATTGTGACCGGCCTCCTTCACTTCCTTCAAAAAGTAAAAAACCCGACCCTGCCCGCGGTCGCCCATGAAGTGCGCGCGAACGGGACGCAGATAACCGACGCGCACATCCTCGCGCTCGATATCATCAAGCAACACGTCATGGTCCTCCCGGGCCGCCTCCAATGCACGCGCGGCATCGCACAGCGTCCGTAAGCGGCGCTGGTACTCTGGCAGCACAGTGCTGCAGACAATCTTGCTGGCTTTGTCTCGCGCCTCATCGGTACGTCGGCGCAACACTTCCCTGGCATCCTCGATGTTACCCATCTCGGCGACGACATCGCGCAGTCGCTTCGAAAGCTCAGTGACGCTGCCCTCGGCCTCTTCACCCAAAAGCCTCGCTACACCAGCACTGAGACGTTCACCGCCAGCCGCTTTTGCAGCTTTGATCTGGTCAAGTAGATTCGATCGCTCAGCGTTGAGTTTCGAGTAGCTCTGCTCCAACTCCTGCCGCTTTGCGATCAGGCTTTGGTATTCCGTCGAGCTTTCCGCGAGGCTCGGCACGCGGAATTCCTCGGCAGGTTTCTTCTTTAGGAGAGCCATCAGGCAGCAACCTTTCCAAAAACTTGATCCAAAATGTCCGCAATCACGCGCACCGGCACCGTCGTCGCGGTGCGATGTCCTGAACGCTGCCAATGGCCGGCGTTAGATCCGGCAACTACAAAATGCCGAATCCAGATATTAGGGTAGCGATTTACGACGATCTCCGGCCAGCTGCGCACGAATTCGATCGTCGAGAGTCGCGCGTCCGTATCGCCAGCACGGGCCGTCTCGACCAACAGATCGATTGCATCGAAGGCGGTTCGTGGAATAGAATCTGGGGTACCCTCGCGGAAGACAAGGCCGAAGGGAACTAGGCCTGCGTACACATCCAGATCGTGGTCAGCGAGGCGCAGCTTCGAAGTAACTGCGATGGCTACGATCAACCGGAGCGTATCGGTCTCGTCCAGATCGGGTGAACGCGCAGGGCCGCCCGCCGGAATCACGCCAGCATCTCTTAGGCGCGTTGCGACCACCTTTGAACGCCTCGGATCAAAGCCGAGCGCATCGATAGCCGACAATACGTCGGCAAGCTTTGCCATAGTGTTTCCTTCTCAATAGAAAGAGTCTCGTTTGTGGTGAAATAAAAAGCCGCCCAGCGGCTTCACGGCACTACGCCGGAAAAGAGGTGCGCCGGGATCGAACCGGCGCGAGTGGTGCACGTCACGTCCGGCTACAAACTGCAGCCTTCACTTGCTTTCGTTCCGAACCGACCCGGAGGCAGCATTCTCGCTGAAATAATTTACGCAGCCCGTTTCTGCGCCTCAGCCAGCACCGCCAAGGCTCGGTCCTGCGCTCGTATCGCACGCTGCTCAGCCGCCTTGCTGGTACCCCAACCGCGTTTTGCGGCGATCTGGCGGGCCGACATACCGTCAAGGGCCTCGTTTAATACGGCAGCGTGCTCACCGAGCTGGAGGGCGACAGTGGGTGCGTCCAAAGCGGCTGCTATCGTATTTTCAGCGGCGTCAGGCGCACCGACAAAGCTGCCGGGCGTGGCGAGCTTGTTTCCCTTCGTCTTGCCGGCAAGGAACGCCGCCCCGCGGGCAACAACTGTCGGGCCGCGCTCTGCAGGTGCCAAGCCCACAGCGGTGCGAGCCTCGGTAAAGGTAGCACGCGCTCCAACGCCGAGGCGGTCTAACTCCAGCCTACGATCATTGTACAGACCGGCAATAAGCTCGCACATCCGGGCGTGACGCATGCGCCAAGTATCGGCGCCGCCGCTACCCCGCTCAACGTAGCTGGACCGTTCCGGAAAGCCGCCTGAACCGCGCAGGGAGAGGTGCTGGGCGCTCTGGGCGGCCAGATCCGATTGGGACACACGTCTGCGCCCTTTCGATTGCCGGTAGCCCTCGCGGGCGGGAAACCACTGTTCATTGCCCTGTTCGTCTGGGATGGGATCGCCCTTAGCGTCATGTGCCCGATAGGCCGTGATTCTGCCGCGGCTATCGAACCTCAGGCCGATACCGTGCACGTCCTGCCCCATGCAGGCTCGCTCGATCTCGCCTTCGGTAGGGCGAATCTCGTAGGTGGTATCGACAGCAAATCCGCTGGCGACGTCGTCGTTGTCCGCATGCTGCGATATCTGATCTGGGCCGGAGAAGCGGACCAGGTTGCCAATATCTCCGTATCGGCCTGCGCGACGTAGGCGCGTTAGGATCGGTGCCGTATGGTGGCAGTTGTCGTTTGCTGGTTTCACGTTGAGTGCACCCGGGAAGGGTTTCGTTTTTGCCGCTTTCCGCGGTCTTGGCGTGGCCGGTTGCCGGCTGCACACAGGGGAACAATAATTTGAAAACTTGCGGGATGACGCGTGCGATTGGGCGGCCGGTAAGCGGGGCGGATCGCGGCAGGGATTGCGGTGGCCCCCTGCCCTTGCCATCGCTTTCTTGGGTGGAATTCCAACCGGTCTACCAACCGGGTTGGGATTCCATCCCAACGGTGGGGGTATAAGGGGGTTGGAACACACACACCGTTGGTAGCCGTTGGTAGGGCGTTGGTAGACCGTTGGAAGCCTAACCAGGCGCCATCCGTTTCTGCCGAATCTCGTCCTCGACAACGACCAATCGCTCACGCAACTTTGACGGCGGTCCTTCCTTGACGACCGCGATCTTCTTTTCAGTGAACAATCTTGCCATCGCTTCCTCCAGCGCTTTCTTGCTTGTCCCCTCGCGTTCCGGCATGGCCGCCATCACTGTCGGCGCGTACGCGGTGCTCCTGGAAGATGACACTCGTCTGCCGCTTCCATTGATCGAGGAAAGCATCCTCAGGAACACTTCGTCTGCATGATTGGCTAACAAGGCAGCGTGGGCTGTCGGCTTGTCGTCGTCGAGAATGAAAGCACCTTCGTGCCAACGTAACTTGGTCTCGGCGCCTTTCTTGCCGTAGTTCGCTTTCATATTCTTCAGCAGACGCAGATCCTCATCGGTCTTATCTGCGGTGAAATACAGCCTTGATCGAACCGAGTTGTTCCAGGCTGTTGATCCCGATAGCCCGGTACCAGACTGCATGCCTTGCACCGAGGGGTGCGAAAGCAGAAGCACGGCTAGATCACAGTCCATCGCAAAGCGCCGCAGCATCGAGACAAAAAAGCGAACCTGCTTGCGGTTGATTTCGTCACCGCCGAACACGTCAGCCGCCGTATCGAGGATCAAGAGCTTTGGTCTGAATTCCGTCAGCAGATCGGTAATCCGTTGGGCCAGGCCTGTAAGCTCAAGCTCACGGCTTCGGCGTTTTTCGGAGACCAGTTCAGCATCCTTACCGGCCATCGGGATGACGCGCATTCGCCCCTTCAGGTCTGCGAACGTGCGCCTCATAGCTGTGAGGATGTCATGGCCGCGTCGTTTCAGCTCGCCCTCATCGTCCTCCGCAGCAAGGTAGACGACGCGGCCCTCTGCCGGCCTAAATCCCAGCGTTTCTACACCGAGCACGCCAGCCAGGCCGATTTGGTAGGCCAGCAAGCTCTTGCCGGTGCCGCCGTCACCGGAAAGCAGCGTCACCTGACGGTTTGGGATCAGACCCTCAAGATACCATTGCCGCTCCGGGATTGGCTGCCCTTCCCAGTCTGAGGGGTCGATGATTTTTATTTCGTCGGCGTGGTTGTCGTTGGCTGGAGTCGGTCGGGACGACGCCTCGACGATCTCACGGGCGGCAATGGCCTGCTGCACCCAACTCATGATTTTCGGGTCAATATATTCTAGGGCGGGGCCGTCGGCAGTCATGCCGATTGGCGGCAGCGTAGCTGGGTCTGGCAAAACGAATGGAGTAGCCGTGAACGAGTCGCCGCCCCGGCTTGCGTCTTTAGACGTCGGTGCTGGCATCGGCCGGAAGCTCCATGAGGGCCGCAAGGGCCATATCGGAAATTGCGCGGTTGAATTGTTCACCAAACGCGGCGGTACGCTCGCTGAAGGCGTTGGGCGCGACGGTCCAACAATGGCCGTTGCCGCGCTGGCGAAGGCCCAAATTGTACAGCCGTAGGTGGTCGTTCAGCTCGAGGTCGAAACGCGCAAGCGTTGTCGAGCCTTGAGGGCTTGGTCTGATGTCTAGGATTTTCAACTGAGTCCCCCTATTGGGGTTGCCCTATTGGGCGGTGCACTCGGCTGGGCCGATCGTGCTTTGGCAAGTAGCGCGCCCCTGGCGGCCCGGCACTAAAGCGGGCCGTCCAAAAAGCTGTGGGAGATAGGAAGGCGCGCGGCGGCGGTAAAGGGGCGGCCGGATGAGGCATTGTTCAAGCAGAAACAAAAACGCCGCCTGCTTAAATGACCCGCAGGCGGCGGCTTTCCAGCCCCGAGGGGGATTATGCAAAACCCCGGTAACGATCTGTCTTTCTGTTCTTAAGACAGGTTCAGGGCTGGCGATCAGAATTAGCGGCCCTACGTTCCTGAGGGCTTCACGGGCGTCCTAACCGGCGCAATCTTATTGCACCGCGAGCAGGCGAACACGTGCAGGACCACATTCTCGACCGCTCTGAGAGCCGACCTGGACCAGGCCATTTCGATCTTGCAAGTGTCGCAAATCGGCGCGGCCAATTGCTCTATCGATTGCCTGAATATTTCCATTTGAGCCTCTTCGCCCAGCAGGATCATTTTACCCTGAGGAGCAGACCAAGCAACGTTGGGACAGGATAGCAGCACTGCGCTCCATCTTTGTTCGCTTCGGCAACCTAAAAGCGATTTATGTGGTTGTGCGGTTGTGTCGCGGTCGACTAGACCGCCCCGCCCGCCCGGACGGGGGTTAGGCAATGGCCAAAAATCTCTATGCGATTCAATCGTACCGAAATTGCCTAACCTTGGCCCTAACTGATTGATTTACCGATAGTAGCGGCGTTCATCTTCCAACCTCGGCCTGATGCGCCCGCCACCACGACGCAATCGCCGCGGCCAGATCATTCCAGAGCTCCGTCGGAAGATCGGGAATAGCCACCCGGACGCTATACTGTTCCCTAGTGGCATCGTGAAACCACTCGGTCGCGGCGAAGTCGAAACCGAAGCTGCCGGCGTGACGGATGGGAAAACCCTCGGCGCGGAGTTCGTTGCTCATGTCTTCGGCGGCCTGTCGCGCGCTCGCCTCGTCCAGCGGATGCCTGCTCCGAAGCGTAACGTAGAGGCCGTGGGTGAAATGGAGCTCGGCCGAGAGCGCCGGGAGCCTTGCGGCAAAATATCGGGCCGTGCTTCGTCCGTTGCGCAAGATCGCCGCAACGCGCCTTTTCGTCAGAGCCCAGTAGGTTGCACTGCCCGCAAAGGGCGGGAAGTGTGCCGGCAACGCCGCGCCGCCGAGCAGCCGCACCGCGTTACGCGTTGCGGCGGCGAGCCCTTTGCAGTCAAGGCGCCCTGCCCGCCGCTCGTGCTCCTTGTCATAGACGAAAACCGCCGAGCCGAGCCGGCCATATTCCGCTCCGAGCGAATCGAGCTTGTTGTGGCTTCGCACCAGCACCAGCGGAATTCCGTATCGCCGGGCCCATCGCAGGACGCGTCTGATCCGCCCGGATCTGCCGGCGAAACAGGTCGTGTCGAAGACGAGGAGATCGAGCCCCGAGCCGTCACTGCGGAGCGCCGCCTCGAAAGCGCCGGCAAAGGAGCAGGAATCGAGCAACAGGATTTGCGGAGAATTCCCCCGGGCAAACCCATCGCCCAGCGCGGGCTTCAAGCCGACGAGTTGCAGGTGCGGGACAAAGCTTCGGATCAGCTCCAGCGTTTCGCCGTAGGTGCTCGGGAGCACCAGGATGTCGGCCTTGTCGATGATCTGTGCGGAAGCGAGGAGCACAGCGGAGATCGCGGCCATGCCTGACGCGGTATAGATCGTCTCGATCGTGCAGCCGCACGCGAGCTCATAGAACGAAGGACCGCGTACCCTGAGATCGGCCCGCTGGTAGTCATAACTGAACTGGAACGGCCCGCTGGCGGGATCGGCCGTGTGCGACCAGGCCGTCTCCGTCGCCTTCCACTCATGCAGCTCATGCTCCGCTCTCAGCGCCGCAGTGATCTGGAATTTGGACCTGACGACCTCGTCGACGGATCGCGGACGTGCCAAATCGAGCCGGTTTCTCAGACAATCATTCAATAGCCTGAGTTCCTGATGCTTTCGTTCCAGATAGGCCTCAAGCGTCTCCATGCGGATCTTGGACATGTGCCATCCGCAATTCAACGTCTGCGCCCTGCGTTGGGTCCAGTATCTGCCCGCGCGGCCTGCAACGAAGGCCGCTCTTCGCAGTTAAAGACTGTGCAAGGAGGACCATATGGCTGATATCAGAGAGCACATGAAAATCATCGGCAAGGACGGCGCCCATGTCGGCACCGTCGACCGCGTCGAGGGCAACCGCATCAAGCTGACCCGGAAGGACAGTCCCGAAGGTCACAAGGACCACCATCACTACATCGACACGAAATATGTCGGCGCCGTCGAAGGCGATGTCGTCAAGCTGTCGGTGAACGCCGACGCCGTGCCGAAAACGGAAGCGGCATAACACAGCAAGCCCCTTTGGGGGCTTTTTCTTTGTTCACGGACCCGTTTCGGGGTTCGCCGATTCGTGTCAAGCGCAACATCGCTACGCAGCAAACTTTGCAAATCTATCGCACTTCAAGAAAGCGTGCGCAGGCCTGTCCAGCGGACAGCAGAGCCCTACCTATCCGGCATGCAAAAGAGCTGTCGAAGGTTATCGTGATGCCGCCATCCGATTGGACAAGAATCGCCATCACGTCCGGGGTTGCCGCCAGCGCCATGGCATTTTTGGCGATCGACGCTGCCGTAGACGTGAGCCCGGGCGGAATTGCGAAGCGCCTCGAAGTTGTGCAAGCTTCTCTGACGGATGTCGCGGTTGGTCACCATCAACTGGCCTTCGCCGTTCGGGCCTGGGCGCGTGGAGGCGACCAGACGCACCCGGCGGCGTATCGATCATGCATCCAGCGTCACGAGCAGAGGCCGCAGCCGGTAGGCATCAATCGCGGCGTTTGACAGTAGCAGTCTGCGCCGCTCGCCGCGCAGCATCATGCGGTCGATCCTGTTCAGGATGAAGCGGGCTGAATCCTTGGGTTCACCGGTTAGCAGACCGGATTGGTCGAGATATCTCCAGGCGATCTCGAAGGACTGTGCACGCAATTCGGGGTCGGTCATGGCCGGCCAACGCTGCTGCGGATCGAATGTTCCGAGATCTGAGCCGAGGTGGACCGCGCAAGCCGGTCGCCCTGGGCAAAGGCGCGATAAATTTCTGCGCGTCATGGAACGAGTTCACCACCGGCACGTTGCATGCGACGAAACAGGTGGTGCCGACCTACCAGCCCCGGTCGGCTTTGAAGAACCCCGTGCTTGTCCCCCCGAGCACGGGGTTTTTCTTGCCACGAAAGGGCTGTCGGCGGGAATGCGGCTAATCCGTCCGCTCCTCACGCCGGTCGCGGGCGAGCTGATGCCAAGCCAGGGCCAGCTGGATCAGGCGCTGCCGATCAGCGCCTTCGGACGCAGCGGCCCGCTTCATCGCGGCCTCGGCCTCGTGCTGTGGATCGTACTTGCTGCACATGATGCCGACCGTATAACCGGCCGATCTGGACAAGCGCATGGCAATTTCGTCCGTATCATTGCGGGGCAGCGCCGGCGTCCGGCGGAATTGTCACGGGAGACTCCGGAGCGATCGCTTCGATGTATGCAGGCATCGTGACGCCAGGGCCGAGATTCATTCAGACTGGTGTGTCATTCAGACTGGTCTGTGAATTGCCTCACAGGCTGCGGACGGCATCTCCGATAAACACTACTTGGCGCTCTCTAGGCGCGAGCGCTTGCAGGAGCGCAGAGGACAGGATGGTCCGGTCATGACACACAAAGCAGCAGCCGAGGTGGTCGTCCCGACCCAACGACAAGGGTCCGCCCTGCTCGGGATCGCCTATCTCGGCACCATCACCATCGTAATGCTGGCATGGATCGGCGGCCTGGTCTGGGCCGCGATGGCGTTTTTCAACTGGCTGGTATCTTGAAGCGCAAAGGCGATTTGGTCTGCCCGCTGGGGAGCCGCCGCCGATGGTGCGCTAGAACAGCTAATGCAGTACCTGCGAGAGCTTGATCCCCCCGCAAACGATCATGTCCCACCACGCCATGCTGATCTGGATGGAATCCAGCATGAGCTACACCCCGCGAATCATCCCGACGTTTTCTTTCGAGACTTGCGTGAGTGTCAGCGAGCGCAGTGCTGGATGTGATGCCTATCGCGGGGCGCCAGACGAAAGAGGCGGGCCTGAGCCCGCTTCTGCGCTTCAAATCCGGCTGGGAAAACTCAGTAGCATGCGCGGGGATCGGCCTGCACATACTGACCGTTGGGATAGCGGTAGTAGCAAACGCCCTGAGCCAGATAGTAGCCGGGTTGCGAGGCGGCCGTAGCGCCGGCGATCGCGCCGGTCGCCCCGCCGAGAACCGCGCCTGCGGCAGCTCCGGTTGCATTGCCGGAGAGCAGGCCGCCCAGCACCCCACCGACGATGGCGCCGCCCAGCGCGCTTGCACCGGGATCAGCTGGCGGCGGAGGCGGTGGCGGCGCGTACGCCGCCGGCGGCGGCGCATAAGCCACCGGCACGTCGTCGATATACTCCTCGGAGATGTAGGCCGGCGGTCCGGCCATGCGCTGCGGATAATAATACCAGACGCCGCCGACATCCCACCACCAGCCCGATCGGCCGTTGCGGACCTCGTGGCGCCAGCGTCCGCCCTCCCAGGCGCGGTTGCCGCGATAGGCGTGACCGCCCCAATCGCGCGCCGGTGCGGGCCCGCGGGCATAATTGCGCGCGGGCGGGCCGCCGGCATTGTGCGAGCCGGGACCGGCATGAGGCTGACCGGAAGGCTGCAGCGCGGGCCGGGCCGCCTGCTGCGGCGGAGGCCCCTTGCGCATGGACTGATTGTCCTGGGGCGGCGCGCCGGGTCGCGACCCTGCCGGCTGTTGGCCGGCCTCCTTCGGCGGTCTGGCCTCCTGCGCCTGCGCCGACAGCGCGAGCAACGACATGGCCGAAACCAAGGGAATGATGATCTTCATGCGGCTGGACGCACTCATGCGTGTTTGACCCCCTACTCTCTCGATTGCCGTGCTCAATTGCCGTGGTTCCTGGCGCGATAAACGCTTCATCTCACGCCGAGCTGATGCCGGGCTGACATAACTGACCTGCTTGATCGGCCAAGTCCCGTTAAAAATGATTAAGATCAGAGCAATTTTTGGCCCGAAAGAGCTGCAGCGGTGCGCGCCGGACCGCTCCTAGCGCGCCGGCTCGATCACGTTGCAGTTGCTCCGCCCTGACATCAGGCAGTCCTGCATCTTGCTGGCGGCCGTGAGATCCCGCGCGAGCCACCAGCCGACGCCCAGGATCACGATCGCGATAATCAAGCCGGCGACCGCGCCGCGGCGGTTGTCGCCGGATGGTGACTTTTGAGAGGATTTGGGCTTCGGGCCCGATTCGGGCTTGGACATGGGTGACCTGTTTCGGTCGGGCAAGGTGCCTTTAGCACCTCTGCGACGTGGCGTCACATCCGATCGTCCGATCCAGTTCAGCCCCTGGTCGGCCGGATTGCATCCTTGCGCGAGGTCTCGACCGCCGGGGTCGTCCGCGGTGCACAGGTGGTGAGCACGAATGCGGTCCGGGTGCACTCCCAATCGGCGCCCAACACGGCGCTCTCGATCGGCTGCGGACGGGCTAGCAGCAATGCGGCGCCGGCCAGCGCCGCCACCACGAAGGCAGCTCCGAGCGCCTTCAGGCTCAGTCGGAAGATCGTCATGCCCGTGCTCCGTCTCGTTGGGGCGGACGCTAGGCGCCGCTCCGCGTGCTCCCTTATGAGGGACATCACAATTCGGCAGTTTTTCCGGGCTACGAGAGATCGTCGGGGGGCGATTTTTCGTTGACCTGATCGGCTGCGATTTGGGTGGCGTTGCGACGTGCGTCGATGTACACGCATGTGCGTCGCGTGGCGCCTGCTATGCCCAGCCGACGTACCAACAGGCAGTGATGTAGGATCGAAAGCGAGGAAGACAAGGCTGGTCGATGAGTGGATTCAGGGAACCCGGTTTCGCAGACCGTCAGAAGGCGGCGCAGGACGCACGCAAAAATCTTTTGAACAAATTCAAATCCCAACCCGGGCCCGATGATCCCGCGGTTGCGGCGAAGCGCGCCGAGCGCGAGGCTCTCGCAGTGAAGCGCGCCGAGGCAAAGGCCGCGCGCGACGCGGAGAAGGCTGAGCAGAAGCGCCGCGAGGAAGAGGCGAAGGCAGCCGAGGCCGCGCGGATTGCACGCGAGGCTCAGGAGGCGGCCGAAAGGATGGCTGCGCTCGAGGCCGAGCAGAAGGCAAAGCGCGACGCCCGCTACGCGGCCCGCAAGGCCAAGCGGAAGTAGCGTTCAAATCAAATTGAACTGAGGCACGCCTCAGTTCACTTCACTTCGAGATGGTCCACCGGAGCGCGCGAATGCGCCGCCCCGATGGCCGATTGCGGAGGGCATCCGAAGCGCGCGCCTTCGCCTCGGCGAGGCGCTTCGCGACGACCGCGGATAATCAATTCTTCTTCATCATCCCGTCGTCTTTCTTCATGCCGTCCTTCGACATGTGATCCTTCTTCATGCCCTCGTCCTTGGACATGGTATTCTTCTTCACGCCGTCCTTGGACATGGTGTCCTTCTTCATCATGCCCTCGTCCTTGCCCATCTTGTCCTGAGCAAAGGCGGCAGGCATCAGCGCGAGGCCAAGCGACAGGGCGGCAGCCGAAATGCCGAGCACGATGCGGGTGCGAATGGTCATGAGCAGTCTTCCCTTCGAGATGGTGTTTGTCAGCGACGGATGCCGCTGTCCTGTCGACGGATTGCCACGTGGTGTTGTTACGCGCCGGCCGATAATTTCCGCGCGCCCGCTGCCGTCCTTCGTCTGGCGTAGTCCCACGCAGATCGAAAGTGTGCAGCGCAGCACGTCCGGCACTTGCCGCGGCATTCGGTCTCGAACTATCAGATGAGAGATCATCGGGTGTAAGACCGGCTAGGATGGGCCTACGCGCCGGGCTCGAAAACCCGGACCCAAATTCACGCCAAACAAGAACCTTGCAAAGAACCGCCCAAGGGGATCACACCATGCTCACGCGCCGTCATCTGCTCGCGACCGCCGTCGCCGCACCCGCCATTCTTCGCTTCGGCACCGGGACGGCGCAGGCCGCCACCACGCTGAAGATCTCGCACCAATTCCCAGGTGGCACCATCGACAAAGGCGATTTCCGCGACCGGCTCTGCCGCATGTTCGCCGCCGAAGTCGCCAAGCGCAGCAATGGCGACATCGCCGCTGAAATCTATCCGAACTCCTCGCTGATCAAGACCAACGCGCAGTTCTCCGCGATGCGTAAGGGCGCGCTCGACATCAGCCTCTATCCGATGCCTTATGCGGGCGGCGAGCTGCCGGAGACCAATATCGGCCTGATGCCCGGCCTCGTGACCACCTATGACCAGGGCTTGCGCTGGAAGAAAGAACCGGTCGGAAAGGCGCTGACCGACTTCCTCGCCGACAAGGGCATCATTCTGCTCACCTGGGTCTGGCAGGCCGGCGGCGTCGCCAGCCGCTCCAAGCCGATCGTCGCGCCTGAAGACGCCAAGGGCCTGAAGGTGCGCGGCGGCTCGCGCGAGATGGACATGGTGCTCCAGACCGCCGGCGCCTCGGTGCTGTCGGTGCCATCGAACGAAATCTACGCGGCGATGCAGACCGGCGCCTGCGATGCCGGCATCACCTCGTCCACCAGCCTGATCTCGTTCCGTCTCGAAGAGGTCGCGAAGTCGCTGACATCAGGGGCCGGCACCTCCTATTGGTTCATGCTCGAGCCGCTGATGATGTCGAAGGCGATCTTCGACAAGCTGCCGAAGAACCATCAGGACATCCTGCTCGCGGTCGGCACCGAGCTCGAAGCCTTCGGCCGCAAGGGCGCGCAGGACGACGACGTCGAGGTCGCCAAGGTCTACGAGAAAGCCGGCGCCAAGGTCTCGGCGCTCGACGCCGCGACCGTCGGCAAGTGGCGCGACATCGCCCGCGACACCGCCTGGAAGGACTACAGCGCTAAGACCGCGACCGCTGCGAACCTGCTCAAGCTCGCCACCGACGTCGCAGCATGAGCCACGGTCCGCTTCCGGATCGTGATGACCTGCCGAACGCTGCCGCAAGAACAGGCCTTGCGGCGGCGATCGATCGCGGCCTCGCCGTCCTCAACAGCATCATCGTCGTGTTCGCCGCGATCGCGCTGGTCGCGGCCTGTATGATCCTGAGCTACAGCGTGCTCAGCCGCGCGCTGTTCAAGGCCGCCAATTACTGGCAGGATGAGGCCGCCGTGTTCCTGCTGGTAGGCGCCACCTTCATGACGGCGGCCTATGTGCAGCAGAACCGCGGCCACATCGGCATCGAGGCCTTCGTCGGCCTGCTCTCGCCGTTCGCGAACAAGGTCCGGCTCTGGCTGGTCGACGCCGCAACGTTCCTGTTCTGCGGCTTCTTCGCCTGGAAGTCCTGGACCCTGGCCCATGAAGCCTATGTCGACGGCCAGGTCTCCAACTCGATGTGGTCGCCGCCCCTCGCCATTCCCTATTCGCTGATGGCACTCGGCATGAGCCTGCTCTGCATCCAGATCCTCGTGCAGCTTGCGCTGCCCTTCACCGGAGCCCGGCGGCCATGAGCGTCTTTGGTATCGGCCTCGCCTATGGCATCGCGACGCTGCTCGTGATGTTTTCGGGCATGCCGATTGCGTTCGCGCTTGGCGCAGTCGCAGTCGTGTTCATGGGCATCTACATGCCCGCCGCTTCGCTCGATACGGTGACGCAGAACGTCTACGAGGAAATGGCCTCGATCACGCTCTTGTCGATCCCGCTCTTCATCCTCAAGGGTGCCGCGATCGGCAAGTCGCGCGCCGGCCAGGATCTCTATTCGGCGCTGCATGCCTGGCTGCATCGGGTGCCGGGCGGCCTCGGCGTTGCCAACGTCTTCGCCTGTGCGCTGTTTGCAGCGATGGCGGGCTCCTCGCCCGCGACCTGCTCGGCGATCGGCTCGGCCGGCATCCCCGAGATGCGCAAGCGCGGCTATTCCGGCGGCTTTGCTGCCGGCATTATCGCTGCCGGCGGCACGCTCGGCATTCTGCTGCCGCCCTCGATCACCATGATCCTGTTCGCCGTCGCCGCCGAAAAGTCGCTCGGGCGGCTGTTCCTCGCCGGCATCGGGCCCGGCCTCTTGCTGGTCTCGCTGTTCGGCGCCTATGCCGTGATCCGCTTCCGCCAGGAATATGCCGCCGCCGAAGCGATCTACAAGAACGGCGGCGCGGAAGCTCCGATCCTGCAGCGCGACGAGTATACGCTCGCCGAACGCTTCAGCGTCCTGCCGCGGGTGATCCCCTTCGTGCTGCTGCTCACCGGCGTCATGATCGCGCTCTATGGCGGCTACGCCACGCCGTCGGAAACCGCCGGCCTCGGCGGCCTCTTGGCGCTGGCGCTGATCGCAGCGATCTACAGCGTGTGGCGGCCGAGCGATCTCGCTCCGATCATGCGGTCGACGATCCGGGAATCGACCATGCTGATGATGATCATCGGCATGTCGCTGCTCTATTCCTACGTGATGAGCTATCTGCACATCTCGCAATCGGTCGCCGAATCGATCGTCGCGATGCACCTGCCGCGCTGGGAGCTGCTGTTCGCGATCCTCGTCATGGTCGTGGTGCTCGGCTTCTTCCTGCCGCCGGTCTCGATTATCCTGATGACGGCGCCGATCATCCTGCCGCCGCTCCGCGCCGCCAATTTCGACATCATCTGGTTCGGCGTGGTCATGACCATCGTGATGGAGATGGGCCTGATCCACCCGCCGGTTGGCCTCAACATCTTCGTCATCCGCAATGTCGCGCCCGACATTCCCTTGCGCGAGGTGATCTGGGGCACGCTGCCCTTCGTGCTGCTGATGATGCTCGCAGTCCTGCTGCTGTGCCTCGTGCCGGAGATCTCGACCTGGCTGCCGGATCTCGTGATGGGGCCGGACGGGAGCAGGTAGAGCTAGCCGAACTGCCGTAGCTCGAGGAGCGAAGGCGGAAGCGTGCCCACCACTTCGGTCGCGATCATGGACAGATGGTGGGCACGGCGCTGCGCGCTTTTCCTCGCCTTACGATTTCTCCTTCCGCCGTGACTTCGGCGCGATCGCGCTGCCGGCCACCACCTGCAACAGATCCTTACGCACGGCTTCGATGTGCCGCTCCAGGAAGCGGCAGGCCTCATCGACCTTCTGTGCGCGGCAGAGCGCGATCAGATGGGCGTGCTCTTTCTCGGCGATCCCCATCGCCTTGGTGTTGGAGAGCTGCAAGCGGGTGTAGCGGTCGCTGGTCTGGAGTAGTGACAGCACGATCGCTCTTGTGCGCGGCTGCGGCGCATGAACGTAGAGCGCCATGTGGAAGTCGGCATTGAGCTGCCCCCATTCGCTGACGTTGCGCGCCTTGATCGCCTTCTCAAAACTCTTGTGGATGTCGTCGAGCCCGTCGAAATCATCAACGGTGAAACGTGGCGCCGACTGCGCCAGCAATCTCGGCTCCAGGATGCGGCGCAAATCGAACACGTCGTTGATCTCGTCCAGCGACAGCTCGGAGACGATGGCGCCCTTCTGCGGCACGATGCGCACCAGCCCTTCCGCCTCCAGCTGAAACAGCGCCTCCCGCACCGGGATGCGGCTGACGCCATAGGCCTCGCCAAGCGCATCTTGGCGCAGCTGCGATCCCGCCGGATAGGTGCCGTCGAGGATCGCCTGCCTGAGTTGGTCGACGATCGCAGCCGACAGCGTGCGATGCTTCAAAGGCTGTTTCATCTGACCTTCTGTCTTCCTTCGCGATTCATCCGGCCGAAGCGGTCCCTCTCTTGCATGTTGAAGGCTTCAGCGAAAGCTAGAGTCCAGCAAAAGCCAGTGCCCAGCCAAGCGCGTCCTGCCGCCGAAGTGGCCGCAATCTCCGTTTGACAGCGTAAATGTATAAATTATACATTTGGCGATAGCACGACAAATCTCGAGGTTGGGCCTCCATGATCGAACAGACGATGCTGCCCACACGCGCATTCAGCGTTCGACGCATGATCGTCCGCGCGTCCAGCGCCCTGCTCGCGGTCGAGCGCCTCGCGCTGATGGGCCTCATGTACCTGCTTACCGGATTGATCCTGGTGAACGTCGTCACCCGGTACTCGCATTTCCCGATCTACTGGATCGACGAATCCGCCGTCTATTGCGTGGTCTGGCTGACCTTCATCGGCGCCTCCGCGATGACCCGGCTGCGGCTCGATTTCGCGGTGACCATGCTGACGGAGCGTCTTTCGGCGCGCCGCGCCAGAAGCTCGCCAAAGTGATCTCGACCGGCCTCGTGGTCGTGTTCGGCGCCGCACTGATCGTCACCTGCGTGCTTTGGATGGACCCGATTGGTCTCGCCCGCGCCGGCTTCGACGGGCGCAAGCTCGCCGCCGAGACCTTCAACTTCCTCTACACCGAGCACACCCAGACGCTGAACTGGCCGACCTGGGTGCTATATCTGACGCTGCCTATCTTCGCGGTGTCGATGACCATTCACGGCCTCGCCAATCTGCTGGAAGATCTCGAGTTGGTCCCGCGCACCTCGCCAAAAGGCTTTCAGCTCTCCGAGCTGGACGGGGTCAACTGATGATCACGTCAGCCGCCTTCATGGCTTTCATGCTGGTCGGCGTGCCGATCGGCCTCTGCCTGTGCCTCGCCGGCCTCGTCTACATCGCCGCATCCGGCAATCCCGTGCTGTTCCAGTCTTACCCGCTCCAGCTTTTCGGCGGTGTCGACAGCTACGGCCTGATCGCCATTCCGCTCTTCATCCTGATCGGCGAGATCATGAATGGCGGCGGCATCACAAGGCGCATCGTCGACATGGCGATGGCGTTCGTCGGCTCGTTCAAGGGCGGGCTCGCCTACGTCAACATCCTCGCCAACATGTTCATCTCGTCGATCCTGGGCTCTGCGACTGCGCAGGTCGCGATCATGGCCCAGATCATGGTGCCGGAGATGGAGAAGAAGGGCTACGACAAGACCTTCGCCGCGGGACTGACCGCCTATGGCGGCATGCTCGGCCCGATCATCCCGCCATCGGTGATGTTCGTGGTCTACAGCGTGCTCGCGCAGGTCTCGGTCAGCGACATGCTGATCGCCGGCATCGTGCCTGGCGTCATCCTCACCGTGATGTTCTGCCTCGTCATCGCGCTGATGGGCTATGTCTACAGCTATCCCCGCGCAGACTATCAGACGCCGCGTCAGCGCATCATGACGATCCTGCGGACGTCTCCGACGCTGCTGATCCCTATCGTCATCGTCGGCACCATTCTCGGCGGCCTCGCCAACGCGACCGAATCCGCAGCCGTCGGGGCCGTCGCAGCAGCACTGGTCGGAAAATTCTGGACCAAGGAGTTCGAATTTTCCCAGCTGCCGCAAATGATGCTGCGCAGCGCCGTCTACTCGGCAATCGTGCTGTTCCTGGTGGCAGCCGCGGCGGTGTTCTCCTGGGTCCTGATCTTCGGCAAAGTGCCGCAGGAGACTGCCGCCTGGATCCAGACGGCCGCCAAGGACCCGGTCAGCTTCATGCTGATCTGCAACGTCATCCTGCTGGTGATCGGCACGGTGATCGACGGCATTCCCGGCCTGATCATGACGGTGCCGATCCTGCTTCCGGTCGCGACCGACGTCTATCACATCGACCCCCGGCATTTCGGCGTCGTGGTGGTGATCAACCTCGTGCTCGGCCTGCTGTCGCCGCCGGTCGGACTTTGCTTCTTCGTTGCGGCCGCTGTCACCGGTGCCAAGCCGGGTAAGATGTTCATGGTGACGCTGCCCTTCTTCGTCATCTCCTGCGTCCTCCTCGTGCTGCTCTCGCTCTACCCGTCACTCTCGCTGATCCTCGTCAAATAGGCCCATCCGAAAGGAGCCCGACCATGCCGCTTTCACGTCGCCGCTTTCTGGCCGCCAGTGCCGCCGCATCGGTGTTCGCGCCGTCGCTGGCGCTCGCCCAACCCAAGGAATTCCGGCTCGGCCTGATCACGCCCAACGGCCATTCCTGGAACAAGGCCGCGCTCAAATTCGGCGAAGATCTCAAGGCGGCCACGAGCGGCCGCTTGAGCGTCAGCGTGTTCCACTCCGGGCAGCTCGGCAACGAGCCCGCGATGATGCAGCAATTGCAATCCGGCGCGCTCGACATGGGCTTCATCCAAGCCGCCGAGCTCGGCTCCCGCGTGCCGCACATCGCCGCGATCAATGCGCCCTATATCGTCCGCTCGACACCTGCGGTCGCGAAATTCGTGCGGCATCCGGCGGCGGTGAAGCTGTTCGAAGTGCTGCCGCAGGAGACCGGAACGATCGGGCTCGGCTGGGGCATCACCGGCATGCGCGCCGTGTTCTCCTCCAAGGATCTGAATACCCTGGCCGACATTCGCGGCATGAAGCTGCGCATCAATCCGACGCCGGTCTATCGCGATTTCTATTCCTCGCTGGGCGCTGCACCGACTCCGATCCCGACGCCGCAGGTGTTCGACGCCATGGCCAACGGCCAGGTCGACGGCCTCGAGGCCGATCTCGAATTCTCCTGGAACCAGCGCTTCGACAAGGTGTCGAAAGTGATCCTCCAGATGAATGCCGTCTTCATGCCGATGGCGGCGGTCGTCTCGGGCCGAGTCTGGCAGTCGCTCCCCTCGGCCGACCGCGAGCTGATCACGAAGACGATCAAGTCGACGCTGGATGTGCAGATCGACGAGCTCGCCGGCAATGAGCCCGCGCTGATCGAGAACTTCAAGAACGCGCCGATCCCGATCCGCCAGGTCGACGCCAAGGACACCGAGGCCGTCATTGCCGAGTTCGACAAGATCTGGCTGCCAAAAGCCCCTGTCCTCGCCGAGCTGCGCAAGGTCGGCGCGACGCTCTGATCCCACCCTCGCCCTTCACCATCACTGCCCGGCGGATTGAACCATCCGCCGATACAATTCCAATCGGAGCCAAGCAATGAGCCGACGCATTTCCTGGGAAGGCGTCTTCCCGGCCGTCACCACGCAGTTCAACGACGATCTGTCGCTCAACATCGATGCGACAGCCAAGGTCATGGATGGGCTGATCCGCGACGGGGTTTCCGGTCTGATCGTCTGCGGCTCGGTCGGCGAGAACACCTCGCTGGAGCGCAAGGAGAAGGTCGCGATCATGGAGGCCGCGAAGTCGGTTGCGGCCGGCCGTGTGCCCGTGCTGTGCGGCATCGCCGAATTCACCACGGCGTTTGCAGTCGAGACCGCCAGGGAAGCCGCGGGCGCCGGTATCGACGGTGTGATGGTGATGCCGGCGCTGGTCTATTCGTCCAAGCCGCACGAGACGGCTGCGCATTTCCGCGCCGTTGCCAGTGCCACCGACCTGCCGGTGATGCTCTACAACAATCCGCCAATCTACAAGAACGACGTCACTCCGGACATCCTGGCCTCGCTCGCCGATGTCGACACCGTCGTCTGCTTCAAGGATTCGTCCGGCGACACGCGACGGTTCATCGACACCCGCAACATGGTCGGCGACCGCTTCGTGCTGTTCGCTGGTCTTGACGACGTCATCGTCGAGAGCGTCGCCATGGGCGCGGTTGGCTGGGTCTCCGGCATGTCGAACGCCTTCCCGCGCGAGGGCGAGACCCTGTTCCGTCTCGCCAAGGCAGGGCGCTACGCCGAGGCGATGCCGCTCTACGAATGGTTCATGCCGCTGTTGCATCTGGATGCACGCCCGGACCTCGTCCAGTGCATCAAACTGTGCGAGCACATCATGGGCCGCGGCACCGCGCTGACGCGCCCGCCGCGCCTGGCGCTGCTGCCACAAGAGAAGGCAGAGGTCGAGGCTATGATGGACAAGGCGCTCAAGAACCGGCCGCGCCTGCCGGACGTGGGCTTGAAGGCGGCGTAAGCGGCCTTAAGTCGCCACGCGCCTCCGCTTGGCGTTCAGCGCGGACGCCACGCGGCTCACTGGCGGCTTGCCCAGCACGGCACTCATCTCGTTGGTCGCCGCCAGCAGCCGGTCCATATCGATGCCGGTCCTGATGCCAATACCTTCGAGCATGTAGACGACGTCCTCGGTCGCGACATTGCCAGTCGCTCCGGGGGCGTAGGGGCAGCCGCCGAGGCCGCCCGCGGCGGCGTCGATAACGCGGACGCCCTCCTCCATCCCCGCATAGAGATTGGCGAGGGCTTGGCCGTAGGTGTCGTGGAAATGCATGGCGAGATTGGCGGGAGGAATGTTGGCGGCTACGGCGCGCAGCATCTCCCTTGCCTTGCTCGGCGTGCCGACGCCGATTGTATCGCCGAGCGAGATCTCGTAGCAGCCGAGCTCCCATAGCGTGTTGGCAAGATCGGCGACCGCCTTCGGCTTGATCTCGCCGTCGAACGGGCAGCCCAGCACGCAGGAGATATAGCCACGCACCGGAACACCGTCCGCCTTGGCGCGCGCGAGCACCGGTTTGAACCGCTCAATGGACTCCGCGACGGAGCAATTGATGTTGGCGCGCGAAAAGCCTTCCGAGGCCGCCGCAAACACCGAGACGACCTGCGCGCCCGCAGCACGTGCGGCATCATAACCCTTCTCGTTCGGCACCAGCACATGGAATTCGGCGCCCTGCACATGGCTGACGCCGCGCAGCACGGCGTCCGAGCTTGCCATTTGCGGGATCGCTTTGGGCGAGACGAAAGCGCCGACCTCGACCGTGGTGAGGCCAGCCGCGACCAGCGCCTCGACGAAAGCGATGCGGACCTCGACGCTGACGGGCGTCTTCTCATTCTGGAGGCCGTCGCGCGGCCCCATTTCGATGATGCGGACCTGATCGCTCATCTCACTCTCCCGAAGGCTCGACCACAGCGAGTTCGACCCCCTCCTGCACGATGTCGCCGACCTTGCATTTGACGGACTTCAGCACGCCGGCATAGGGCGCGCGCAGCGTCTGCTCCATTTTCATCACTTCGAGCGTGAGGATCGGCGCGCCCTTATCGAGCTTGGCGCCCTCCTCCGCCAGCACGGCGACGACGGTACCCGGCAACGGCGCCGCGATCTTGTCCTCGCCGGCATGCTCTTCGCTCTCGCCGCCGAACGGATCGACCCAGTGCAGGTCGAAGCGGCCGTTGCGCGTGCGCAAATACAGCTCATGGCCGTCGATCACCGCCGCGACCTGCGATTTGACGCCGTCCAGCGTCAAGTCAAAGCCGCCTTCCTTGGTGGCAATCGCGAACGCCAGCTCGCGTTCGCCGATCACCAGCGTCGAGGCGCCGCTCCCGTAGTTCAGCGTAATCTTCTGCTCTGGCCCATGGCCGACGCGAAAGGCGAAAATGCGCTGGCGGCAGCCGACCGGCTGCCAGCCGAAGGTCTGCCAGGGCGAATTCGCATCCGCCTGCGCTGCTTGCCGTTCGTCATTGACGATTGCGGCCACGGCGGCGCACAGCTCGAGCTCGCCGGGCGCCGGCGCTGCCTGTGTCAGCACCGCCAGTTCGCGCTCGATGAAGCCGGTGTCGATCGCATTGGTCCGCACCTTCGGATGCGTCATCAGCGCCGACAGGAACGGAATGTTGGTGACGATGCCGCGGACGTCGGACTCCTGCAGTCCGCGGTTGAGCCGCTCGATCGCGACGTCCCGCGTCGGCGCCCAGGCAATCATCTTGGCGAGCATCGCATCGTAATACGGCGACACGCTGTCGCCCTCGCGATAGCCGGCATCGATGCGCAGTCCGCCGGTCTCGGCCGGCAAACGCCAGGTCGAGATCCTGCCGACCGATGGCATGAAATTCTTGGTTGGATTTTCCGCATAGACGCGCGCCTCGACCGCATGGCCGTTGAGCCGGATCTCGTCCTGCTTCAAAGGCAGCGCCTCGCCGAAGGCGACGCGCAGCTGCCATTCGACGAGGTCGATGCCCGTAATCAGCTCGGTCACGGGATGCTCGACCTGGAGGCGCGTGTTCATCTCGATGAAGAACACGTCCTTGCCGTCGGAGACGAACTCGATCGTACCCGCCCCGACATAGTTCACCGCGCCCGCCGCCTTTCGCGCGGCGGCGCAAACGGTCTCGCGCTGGGCAGGATTGAGTGTCGGCGATGGTGCCTCCTCGATCACCTTCTGGTGCCGGCGCTGGAGCGTGCACTCGCGCTCGAACAGCGACAAGAGATTGCCGTGGCTGTCGCCGATCACCTGCACCTCGATGTGCCGAGGATTGTCGACATACTTCTCGATCAGCATGCGGTCGTCGCCGAACGCAGCCTTGGCTTCGCGTTTGGCGCTGATGATCGCGGGCCCGAGTTCGGCCGCCGAGCGCACGATCCTCATACCGCGGCCGCCGCCGCCGGCCGACGCCTTCACCAGGATGGGAAAGCCGATCCTGTCCGCAGCCTTCGAAAGCGTCGCCTCGTCCTGGACTTCGCCGTGATAGCCGGGCACCAGCGGCACGCCAGCCTTCTCCATCAGCGCCTTGGAGCCGGATTTCGAGCCCATCGCATTCATCATCTCGGCGGTTGGCCCGACGAAAACAAGCCCCGCATCGAGGCAGGCCCGCGCGAATTCGGCATTCTCCGATAGGAAGCCGTAGCCGGGATGCACGGCTTCGGCGCCGGTCTTGCGCGCGGCCTCGATCAGCCGCTCGACATTGAGATAGCTGTCGCGTGCCCGCGCCGGCCCGAGCAGCACGGCCTCGTCGGCGAGCGCGACATGCATCGCGTCGCGATCGGCCTCGGAATAGACCGCGACCGTGCGCAGGCCCATGGCCCGCGCAGTGCGGATGACGCGGCAGGCGATCTCGCCGCGGTTGGCGATCAGGAGCGTGCGAAATCGCCGGTAGAGCTTTGAGCGGTCCATCGCATCACATCCTGAACAGGCCGAATTTCGTCGGCTCGATCGGCGCATTCGACGCCGCCGAGAGGCCGAGCCCAAGCACCAGCCGCGTGTCGGCCGGATCGATCACGCCGTCGTCCCAGAGGCGCGCGGTCGCGTAATAGGGATGCCCCTGGCTCTCATATTGCGCGCGGATGGGGCTACGGAATTTCTCTTCCTCTTCCTTGGACCAGCTATCACCCTTGGCCTCGATATTGTCGCGCCGGACCTGGCTCAGCACCATCGAGGCCTGCTCGCCGCCCATTACCGAGATGCGCGCGTTCGGCCACATCCACAGGAAGCGCGGCGAGTAAGCGCGGCCGCACATGCCGTAATTGCCGGCGCCATAGGAGCCCCCGATCACGACGGTGAATTTCGGCACCGAAGCGGTCGCAACCGCCGTCACCAGCTTGGCGCCGTCGCGCGCAATGCCGCCGGCCTCGTATTTCTTGCCGACCATGAAGCCCGTGATGTTCTGCAGGAAAACCAGCGGGATGCCGCGCTGGCAGCACAGTTCGATGAAATGTGCGCCCTTGAGCGAGCTCTCGCTGAACAGGATGCCGTTGTTGGCGATAATTCCGACCGGATAGCCCCAGATATGAGCGAAGCCGCACACCAGCGTCGTGCCGTAAAGCTTCTTGAACTCGTCGAACTCGGAGCCGTCGACGATGCGGGCGATGATGTCGCGCACGTCGAATGGCTTGCGGCCGTCGACCGGGACCACGCCGTAGATCTCCTCCGCCGCAAACAGCGGTTCGCGCGGCGGATGCATGTTGAGGTTCGGCCGCGTCGGTGGCTTCAAGGTGCCGACAATGCGCCGGGCGATGCCGATCGCGTGTGCATCGTTCTGTGCGTAATGGTCGGTCACGCCGGACTGCCGCGAATGCACGTCGGCGCCGCCGAGCTCCTCCGCACTCACGACTTCGCCGGTCGCAGCCTTCACCAGTGGCGGACCGCCGAGGAAGATGGTGCCTTGATTGCGAACGATGATGCTCTCGTCCGACATCGCTGGAACATAGGCGCCGCCGGCAGTGCAGGAGCCCATCACGATCGCGATCTGCGGGATACCAGCCGAGGACATCTGCGCCTGGTTGTAGAAGATGCGGCCGAAATGCCGCTCATCCGGAAAGATCTCGTCCTGGAGCGGCAGGAAGGCCCCGCCGGAATCGACCATGTAGACGCAAGGAAGGTTGTTCTGCCGCGCGATGTCCTGCGCACGCAGATGCTTCTTCACCGTCATTGGATAGTAGGTGCCGCCCTTGATGGTGGCATCATTGGCGACGATCACGCATTCGCGACCCGAGATGCGCCCGACCCCGGTGACGACGCTCGCCGAATGCACGTCGCCGCCATAGAGGCCATAGGCCGCGAGCGGCGACAGCTCCAAGAATGACGTCCCGGGATCGACAAGCAGGTCGACGCGCTGGCGCGCCAGCATCTTGCCGCGTGCGGTGTGGCGGTTGCGCGACGCCTCACCGCCGCCGCCGGCGACCTGGCTAAGCTTTTCACGCAAGTCCGCGACGAGGGTGCGCATGGCCTCGGAATTGCGCGCGAAGTCTGATGAAGACGGATCGATGCTGGAATGGAGCGGCATGATGATTCCAATGAGGTGAACGTTTCAAGCCGTCTCGGCCATCAGCTCGCGGCCGATCAGCATGCGGCGGACCTCCGAGGTGCCGGCGCCGATCTCGTACAGTTTGGCGTCGCGCCACAGACGTCCGACCGGAAATTCACTGGTGTAGCCGACCCCGCCGAGCGCCTGAATCGCCTCGCCCGCCATCCATGTCGCCTTCTCCGCGGAATAGAGGATCGCGGCAGCGGCATCCTTGCGCAAGCTGCGCGCGTGGTCGGCGCGGTCGCAGGCGCGCCCCACCGCATAGACATAAGCGCGCGTGGCCTGCCAGGTCGAATACATGTCGGCAAGCTTGCCCTGCATCAGCTGGAAGTCGCCGATCGGCTGGCCGAACTGCTTGCGCTCGTGCATGTAGGGCACCACCGCATCCATGCAGGCCGCCATAATGCCGAGCGGGCCGCCTGACAGTACCGCGCGCTCATAGTCGAGGCCGGACATCAGAACCTTGACGCCCTCGCCCACCTTGCCGAGCACGTTCTCCTCCGGCACCTCGCATTCGTCGAAGAACAAGGGGTAGGTGTTGGAGCCGCGCATGCCGAGCTTGTCGAGGTGCTGGCCGTGGGTGAATCCCTTGAAGCCTTTCTCGATGAGGAAGGCGGTCATGCCGCGCGGACCGGCCTCCGGATCGGTCTTGGCGTAGACGACGAGCACGTCGGCGTCGCCGCCATTGGTAATCCACATCTTGGAGCCGTTGAGCACGTAGCGGTCGCCGCGCTTGTCGGCGCGCAGCTTCATCGAGACCACGTCGGAGCCGGCGCCGGGCTCCGACATCGCGAGCGCGCCGACATGCTCGCCGGAGATCAGCTTCGGCAGATAGCGCTGGCGCTGGGTGTCGTTGCCGTTGCGGCGGATCTGGTTGACGCAGAGATTGGAATGGGCGCCGTAGGAGAGCCCCACGGCAGCCGAGCCGCGCGAAATCTCCTCCATGGCGACGATATGGGCGAGGTAGCCCATGTTTGACCCGCCATATTGCTCCGGCGCGGTCATGCCGAGCAGGCCGAGGTCGCCGAAACGCTTCCAGAGGTCTGCCGGAAACAGATTGGCTTTCTCGATGTCGGCAGCGCGCGGGGTGATCTCCGCCTCCACGAAAGCGCGAAGCGTGTCGCGCAGCATGCCGATGTCTTCGCCCAGATCGAAGTCGATGCTCGGGATGTTCAAGGCGATTCCTCCGTATCTTTGCGTCCGAACCTAGCGGGGCCCAGGCGCTCTTGCGGTCGAAAAGGTTGCATTTTCCGCCAAACTTGGCGAGGATTTTCCGAGGGAATTCCGATGCCTTTTCAAGCCGCCACCGCTATCCCGCGCCGCGCCGTGACCCCTGCCGCCTTCGTCCGCGGCGTGGTCGCCGCTTATGAACGATACGGCCGCGATCCAGCGGAGGCGCTGAGCCGGGGTCAGGTAGCGCTGGACCTTGTCAATTCTCCGGATGGGCGGATCACCGCCGCCCAGTTCGAGGCCGTGGCAGGCCATGCCATGCGCGAGCTCGATGACGAAGCGCTCGGCTGGTTCTCGCGGCGGCTGCCTTGGGGCACCTACGGCATGCTGTGCCGGGCCTCTATCACCGCACAGACGCTGGAGGTCGCACTCAAGCGATGGTGCCGGCATCACCGTCTGGTGACCGAGGATGTGCTGCTCGATCTCGAGGTTGGCGAAGAGACGGCCGTCGTGTCGATCCGCGAGCTCCGTGACCTCGGGCCCTTCCGCGAGTTCTGCCTGGTCACCCTGTTCCGCTACGTGCTCGGCTTCTCGTGTTGGGCGGTCGACTCCCAGATCGCGCTCCGCGCGGCTGAATTCCCGTACCCGGAGCCCGGCCACGTCTCCGTCTATCCGACCATCTTCTGCCGGACTATCCGCTTCGACGCGGACCGCGCCGCGATCATCTTCGACAAGCACTATCTCTCGCTGCCGCTCACGCGCACCGCGGTCGACCTCGACAACATGCTCAAAGGCGCGTTGCGGCTGACCGTGCTGCCCTATCGGCGCGACCGCCTGCTGGTCGAGCGCGTCCGCCGCGTGCTCCGCAATGCGCGTGGGCGGGTCCTTGGTGCCGAGGATGTCGCGCGCGAGCTCGCGCTGTCCACACGCACCATGCACCGACGCCTGCGCGAAGAGGCCACCTCACTGCGCGATCTCAAGGAAGAGGCGAAGTTCGAGCTCGCCAAGCAGGAGCTGATGCGCGGCCGCACCCCGATCAAGCGCATCGCGGAGATCGCCGGCTTCCGCAACGAGAAGAGCTTCTCGCGCGCCTTCCGTACCTGGACCGGCGCGAGCCCGCGTGAATTTCGCGGCCGGTATCGGTGAGGCACACGCGAGCGCGTGCGTTGCGTGGTCGTCATGAAATTGACGGCCTCCGAGATGACTCTCGGAGGCCGTCACATCTCCAAACCAGTCTCGATTGCAACGTCAGTTCGAATTGGTCTGTCCGCCCGACCGAAGCTTGCGCGACTGCGTCTGCTTCGGCTGCAAGGCGAACGCGTCGCTGGAGGTTTTCGCTCCGCCGCTCTGCGAGCACGTGCCGCCGATGCCGCCGGCCGCGGCCCGGCACGCTTCCATCGTCGGATAGCCGCAGCCATGAGCGGCCTGGGCGCCGTTGGTGATGCAGTATTCTTCCGCCTGTGCTGCGGGTGCGGTCATCATCAGAAACGCAGATGCAAACAGCGTCGCAGCGGATGCGACGAACGTCTTCGAAATCGATGTCATGGTGTCTTTCCTGCTTCAGGGTCCCACAAAAGAGTCCTCGGCATGGCAGGCACGCCGAGGTTCACACCTTGCATCTAAGCGGCGCCGGGGAACCGACAATCACGGCCGAGCGCATTGCAGGACTTCGCAAATCACATGTCACAGTTAGGTTATTGACTCATGTATTATAATTCGGATTGCATGAAATACCGATTTGTCCGACCGGAGTATTCGGATCCTATCCTGCCGGCGCCGCCACGGCGACCTCCTGCAACGGCAGTGGCACGTCCTTCGCGACACCCAGCACCGGAAAGCTGCGGACGTTCTTCACGTTCGGCATCGCGGCGAAATGCAGGAGCTGCTGGCGCATGCTCTCGACGCTCGGCGCCACGCATTTAAGGAGATAATCGGTGTCGCCCGAAATCCGCCAGCACTGCTGGATGCGCGGGATTGCGGCGATCGAGCTCTCGAACGCCTCCAGCACCGGCTGGGCCTGGCTGCCGAGCTGGATCGACACGAACGACACCACCTCAAAGCCGAGCCGCCGTTCGTCGATGACAGCGCGCACCGCCCGGATCACGCCGCGGCTGAACAACGATTTCAGCCGCCGCAGGCAGTTGGGCGCGGATACGCCGACGCGCAGCGCCAGCTCGTTGTTGCGAACCCGCCCGTCCTGCTGCAGCTCGGACAGTATCTTCAGATCGACGCGATCGAGCTGGTCACGCCCCGCCATACCCCACCTCGCCCATAAGCTCGTCATGCCTCGCACCAGCGAAGCACGCGGCAGAATAGCTGCCAAGGGCCAGAGCCACTGGTTGCCTCATGGCCGGGCCCTGTCCGGGCCATCTAGGTTCTTTCGCGCGCCCCTGAGATGTAGATGCCCGGGACAAGCCCGGGCATGACGAGTTGACGTCGTTTGGACGCGGCGCAGTCTCGCCCGCTCCTCAATGCGTCCAGGGCTCGCCGCGCCGGAACGAGAAATTGTCGGCATAAGCGACCGGCCGGCGCACCGACTCCTGCGGCTCGATCACCTGGTAGGCGATCCCCTTGCGCTCGCAATAGGCGACCGCCTCTTCCTTAGAGTGGAAGCGCAGGGTGATCTGCTGCTTCATGTCGCCGGACGAGGTCCAGCCCATCAGCGGCTCGACCGAACGCGGCTGCTCCGGCTCGTAGTCGAGCTGCCATTCCCTCGTCTTGGACCGGCCGGATTGCATCGCGTTCTTGGCGGGCTTGAAAATGCGTGCGGTCATGGGTGGTCCGGGCCTCTTGGTCTTTCGCTCGATTTCGATGCGTCACGGTGGCAGTTGGTGGAAACCTCGGGGATAGTATAGAGACACCGTTGGAGAAATGTTCGGTGATTCCGGCTCCCGGGTGCCCTACCTTACGGGTATAGTCATTATGCTGCACCGTGACAATTGCGTACCCGCCTTCCGCGCCGGGACCCCGCCCGACGCCATTGCCTCCCCGACATCAGCGTATTTGTTCCTTCCGAAAGCTCTCGTTGCATGGCCTTCCTGAACATCAGCGCAACACTTCCCGAAAAGGGTCGCGACCTCCGGCTCGACCTGTTTCGCGGCGTCGCGAACTGGGCGATCTTCCTCGACCACATCCCCGACAACGTCGTGAACTGGGTCACGACGCGCAATTACGGTTTTTCCGACGCCGCCGACCTTTTCGTCTTCATCTCCGGCTACACGGCGTCCTTCGTCTATGCGCGCATGATGCTGGAGCGCGGCTTCATCGTCGGCGCCACAAGGCTGACCAAGCGGGTCTGGCAGCTCTATGTCGCCCACATCATCCTGTTCGTGATCTATATCGCCTCGATCAGCTACCTCGCCCTGCGCTTCGGCGATTCCGAGATGATCAACGAGTTCAACGTCGCCGGCCTCGTCGACAATGCCACCGAGACGCTGCGCCAGGGCCTGTTTCTGCGCTTCAAGCCGCTCAATCTCGACGTGCTACCGCTCTACATCGTGCTGATGGGACTGTTCCCGCCGGTGCTGTGGTTCATGCTGCGCAAACCCGACGTGACGATGGCGCTGTCAATCGTGCTGTGGCTCGCCGCGCGCCATTTCGGCTGGAATCTGACGGCCTATCCGGCCGGGCAGTGGTACTTCAACCCGTATTGCTGGCAGGTGCTGTTCGTGTTCGGGGCCTGGTGCGCCATGGGCGGCGCGCGGCGCTCGATGGCGCTGATCAATGCGCCGGTCACGCTCTACCTCTGCCTCGCCTATCTCGCCTTCGCGCTGATCATGACTATGGCTGGGCGCTTCCCGACCTTCGGCGGCATGTTCCCGCAGTGGCTGTTCTCGGCCTTCAACCCGAACGACAAGACCAACCTCGCGCCCTACCGCTTCATCCACTTCGTCGTGATCGTGATCCTGGTGATCCGCTTCGTGCCGAAGGAGTGGCCGGGCCTAGAGTGGAAGGTGTTCGATCCGCTGATCGTCTGCGGCCAGCAGTCACTCGCGGTGTTCTGCGTCGGCGTGTTCCTCTCCTTCGTCGGCCATTTCGAGCTGTCGATGAGCTCGGGCTCGCTGCTTGCGCAGCTCTTCGTCAGCATCGCCGGCATCGCGATCATGACGACGGTGGCCTATTACATCTCCTGGTCGAAGAAGCAGGACAAGCCCTTGAAGCCGCCACCGTCCAAGCCGGCAGCGAAGGCGGCCTGATCGTGACGCGGCGGCCGAAGCCGCGTCAGGCCGCCGCTTCGCCGTCGAACTCGGTGAACTTCTTGTAGATCCAGTCGCGGCCGTCATGGCGGCGCCAGACCTTGCCGTACACGAGCTGCCCGTTGATCGAACGGCGCGGCACGATCACGGTCCAGAGATGCCAGATTTCGGTCCAGCTCGTCTGCGGACCGGCGGTCTTGGAATTGCGATCGAAAGACATGGCAGAACTCACTGGCGCGGAAGTCACCCGCGCAGAACTCAACTGATGCGCGCGCTGCCGTCCACGTGCGAGCGCGGATTTCCGGCAGCCCATCGCGAGCCGTGCTTGATGTGATAACAGTCACTGAGGCGGCCGCAACAATCGCTCGCCCTTAACCTAACCGGTCAACCTTACTTCTCGTGCGCAAACGGCGAGATTGGTTGAAAGCCGCGGTCGACTTTTCTAGAATGCTTGCGTGATTTGAGAGCGCGCCGATTTGAGACGCGCGTGTTTTTGGCCCGACACGTATTTTGAAAACAATTGACCGGCCGGGGCGACCACAATGAATTTGCAATGTGCATGTCTGCGCTTGGCACTGCGATCGACGGCGCCTGTCCCGATCGTAAACACGTCCGCCCAGCAGCCGCCGAAAGCCGCCAACGATAACCAGACGGTCTGGCCGTTCGTGCCATTTCCGCTCGGCTGGCACGCCTCGAGCTGATGACGAGATCTGAACAGTGATGCCTGAAAAGCGCAACGCCGCGCAAGCGGAGTATCATCGCTCGGCGGCGTCCGTTAGGCATTGGGCGCTGAAATCCCCAACACGAATATGTCTTTGGCGGCGCTCAGAAGGTTCGAAGAGCGTCCGGAAATTCTGCGCCGCTCTGACGACCGCAACGGCTTGAGGCGTCGCACCGAAGTCGCGCGGCAAGGAGGTTGAGCGCCAAAGCTTCCGCCGCGCCTTTCGGCCCACACGAGGGCAACCAATCGCTGCGCCACGCGTTGCAGCTTTTTCCCGCCTGTCCGAGGGTGTCCGCAATCAGCGTGCGCCCGCCTGCACGGAGGCGTCGCACGTCCATATGAGCTGGAGCGCGGCCGGTGAACTGTCGCGAACGAGCCGAAACCAACGAACGCCAGGCCGCAGCGCGAGGAAACGCTGGGAGCCAAGTCGATACGCCGGAGAAGCTCGTCGAGACGCCGGAGGCCGGAAGCTCGCTGCTTGCGCTCGGTGGGCTCGGCCTCGCGGGGATCGCCATGCTGGGCTGGATTTGCGCCCTCGCCTGGGTTGCTTGGCACCTCGTCAGCTGGCTGTTGTTCTGACGCGGTCCCGAAGCCCTCATAAGGCTTGGGCGTCGGCCTGGGGATGCTTGAGGCGCACGTCGGGACTGGTCGGGGCAGCTGGATTCGAACCAACGACCTGCAGTACCCAAAACATACCGGCTATTCCCTCACCTACCCTCCGACGCCCGCAGGCGCCCTAATGCTCCGAAGAAAATCGGTCGCTCCCTAACTTTCCGGCATCTATCGCCTGCTGTGATTGGCACCGCGGTGCTTCCCCCGTGCTTCCCGGAGGGCAAATGAGCGGTCAAACCATCACAAAGACCTTGGTCGACAGCCTGGAAAAGCAGGCCTCGGAATACACAGTATGGGACGCGAAGCTTCCCGGGTTTGGGGTGCGCGTCCGGCCGACGGGTGCCAAATCGTTCATAATTGTGTTTCGGCATGGAATAAGGACCCCGTTTTCGGGGTGATCGGCATCCAATCGGGACCCCGGGATAAGGGTCCACAGTGGCTTCCATCGAGTCATGGAAGCCGAGGTTGGGATGCTGGTGG